>CBDTXT010000170.1:0-6702 GCA_965364465.1 uncultured Chromatiaceae bacterium | reverse complement strand
GCCAGCTTCTCCTCGCCGAACACGAGGCCCGCCAGGCCCGGCACGTCGATGCCGTCGGGACCCGGGCTCCCGAACTGCAGGAAACCATAGCCGTTGTCGTACTCGTCGTCGACGTAGTGCACGGTGCAGCCGGTGACCTGCACGCCGCGCTCGAGCACGGCGCGGTGCACGTGGTCGCCGACGACGGGCTGGTCGTGTTTCGCGCAATCGACGTCACCGGCAAGCGCGCGATCTGGGTCGGTGAAGGGACTTCGTGGCTCGACGTCGGCTGCGGGCGGAACATATTTCCGCATAACAGGGACTTGGCAGGGTACTTGTCCAGACGTGCCGGGCTGTTGTTCGGCATCGATCCAGACGAGAACATCAACGATAACGATTTCGTAAACGAGTCTTTCCAGGGAATGGTGGAAGATTGTAAGACGGAGCACAAGTTCGATCTCGTCACCTTGCGCATGGTCGCCGAGCATATCGAGCACCCGCTCGATTCCCTACAGTCGATATCGCGAATGATGAAGCCTGGTGGATTGATCGTTATATACACGCCAAACAAATGGGCGCCAATGTCCGTGCTCGCACGGTTGACGCCAATCCGGGTGCATCATTACTTCAAGCGCCTGCTTTGGAATACGGACGAACGGGACACGTTTCCCGTGCGATACAAGATGAACACCAGCAAAGCGTTGCACCGGCTGTTCTCGGGCATGGGTTTCGAGGAGGAGTATTTCGACTACCTCGACGACTGTCGAACCTTTATCGAGAACCGCTTGTTGTTACGCGGCGAGATATCGGTCAGGAATTTCATGAACAAGCTCGGCCTGCACTACCCCGAAACCTGTTTGCTGGGTGTCTACAGGAAACCGGTAGAAGGTTGACTGGTACTCAACCGCCACGATGAACACCTACCCGAATCAATTTGCAATCAAGCTCTGGACAGGAATTCTGATATGCCCTTCTTAAAGCTCACCGATCTCGATCTTGCCGGAAAGCGCGTGCTGATTCGTGCTGATCTCAATGTCCCGGTCAAGGACGGCAAGGTTACCTCCGATGCACGCATCACCGCTTCCATGCCGACCATCGAGCACTGTGCAAACGCGGGTGCGCGGGTCATGGTGATGTCGCACCGCGGCCGGCCGGAAGAGGGCAAGGTGGATGAAGAAAACTCCATGCAGCCGATTGCCGAAGACATGTCGGCCAAGCTGGGCCGGGAGGTGCGCCTGATCAAGGATTATCTCGACGGCAACGCCGATGTCGCCGAGGGCGAGGTGGTCCTGCTGGAGAACGTACGCTTCAACGCCGGGGAGAAGAAGGACAACGAGGAGCTGGCGAAGAAGTACGCGGCGCTCTGCGATGTGTTCGTGATGGATGCGTTCGGCACGGCACACCGTGCACAGGCCTCGACCCATGGTGTCGGCAAGTTCGCCCCGGTCGCCTGCGCAGGCCTGCTGTTGAGCGAGGAACTCGAGGCCCTGGGCAAAGCACTCGCCGATCCGGCACGCCCGATGGTTGCCATCGTCGGCGGGTCCAAAGTCTCGACGAAGCTGACCGTGCTCGAAGCCCTTTCGGAGAAGGTCGACCAGCTCGTAGTCGGCGGCGGCATTGCGAACACCTTCCTGAAGGCAGCGGGCCACAACGTCGGCAAGTCCTTGTGCGAAGACGACCTTGTCCCCACCGCCCAGGCCCTGATGAAGAAGATGCAGGCACGTGGTGCCAGCATTCCGATCGCGGTCGACGTCGTGGTCGGTAAAAAGTTTGCCGAGGACGAGCCGGCGGTACTCAAAGATGCCGCCGAGGTCACGGACGACGAGATGATTTTCGATATCGGCCCGAAATCGGCGAAGGAGCTGGCGGACATCATCGCGAAGGCCGGGACCATCGTTTGGAACGGGCCGGTCGGCGTGTTCGAGTTCGACCAGTTCGGGGAAGGCACCAGGACCGTCTCGATGGCGATCGCCGAGGCCGAGGGTTTCAGCCTGGCCGGTGGTGGCGACACGATAGCGGCCATTCAAAAGTACGACATCTACGACAAAGTCTCTTACATATCGACGGCCGGGGGGGCCTTCCTCGAATATCTCGAGGGCAAGACCTTGCCTGCCGTGGCGATGCTCGAGGAAGCGGCATCCAAGTGATTCACACTGTGCGTGACCGCGATCGAGCGTCGCGCTAGAAGGGCAGATGCTAAGACGTACAAAAATCGTGGCGACACTGGGCCCGGCGACAGACGACCCAAAGGTGCTGGACGAGGTCATCGCCGCGGGTGTCGACGTGGTGCGGCTGAACATGTCGCATGGCAGCCACGAGGACCACGAACGTCGGGCCGACTGGGTACGTAATCGTGCGCGCGCCTCCGGGCGACAGGTCGGCGTGCTGATCGATCTGCAGGGGCCGAAAATACGCTGCGGCAAGTTCGTCGACGACAAGGTCGAGCTGGTACCGGACGGTCGATTCATCCTCGATACCGCCTGGGATATCGCTCAGGGTAACCAGGAGCGCGTTGGGGTCACCTATGCCACGCTTCACGAAGAAGTGGCACGCGGCGACACACTGTTGCTCAACGATGGCCACATCGTGCTCTGGATCGATGAGGTCCAGGGCAGCGAGGTGCGCTGCAAGGTCGTCGTCGGTGGGGCCTTGTCCAACAACAAGGGGATTAATAAGTTAGGAGGTGGCCTTTCGGCCCCGGCACTGACCGAAAAGGACCGGGACGATATCCGCTTTGCCGCCCAGATCGAGGCGGACTATGTTGCGGTTTCCTTCGTCCGTTCCGCCGAAGATGTCCATGCCACGCGTCAATTGCTGCGCGACGCAGGTGGTCAGGGCGGTATCGTGTCGAAGATCGAACGCGCCGAGGCGCTGGAATGCATCGAGGAGATCGTCGATGCCTCCGACGTGATCATGGTGGCGCGCGGCGATCTGGGCGTGGAGATCGGTGATGCCGAACTACCCGCGGTGCAGAAGCACCTGATCAGCACCGCGCGCTCGATGAACTGCGTCGTGATCACCGCGACCCAGATGATGGAGTCGATGATCCAGAATCCGATCCCGACCCGCGCGGAGGTGTTCGACGTCGCGAACGCGGTGATGGACGGGACCGACGCGGTGATGTTGTCCGGCGAATCGGCGGCAGGCAGGTACCCGGCCAAGGCTGTCGAGGCGATGGATCGGGTCTGCAAGGAGGCGGAAAAGCAATCGCAGACGCGTCAATCGGACCATCGCCTGCATTCGGTTTTCGGCCGCATCGACGAGGCGATCGCGATGGCGACCATGTACACGGCGAATCACCTCGGAGCGGCCGCGATCGCCGCGTTGACCGAATCCGGCTCCACCTGCAAATGGATGTCGCGAATTTCATCCGGTATCCCGATTTACGCCTTGACGGGACAGGTGGCCACGCGTAGAAAAGTGACGCTGTACAGGGGGGTGTATCCTGTCAGTTTCGACCTCGAGCCGGGCATCGACTCGCGCCAGGCCAACACCGAGGTCATCGAAGAGCTTCAGCGCCGCGGGGCGGTGCGTGATGATGACCTTGTGATCATCACCAAAGGCGACCTGAACGGCGTATCGGGCGGCACCAACGTGATGAAGATCGTCCGCGTTGGCGAACACATCGTGTCCGGCGGCGAGATTAATTTTGACTGACACTCTCAATACAAGGAGCAGACAATGGCACTGATTTCCCTGCGTCAAATGCTGGACCATGCAGCCGAGCACGGCTACGGCGTCCCGGCGTTCAACGTGAACAACCTCGAACAAATGCGCGCGATCATGGAAGCGGCCGATGAGACCGATTCCCCCGTCATCGTGCAGGCATCCGCCGGTGCCCGAAAGTACGCCGGTGCGCCTTTCCTGCGGCACCTGATTCTGGCTGCGATCGAAGAGTTTCCGCACATCCCCGTCTGTATGCATCAGGATCACGGGACCTCGCCGGCCGTGTGCCAGCGCTCGATCCAATTGGGCTTCAGCTCGGTCATGATGGACGGTTCGCTCGGCGAAGACGGCAAGACCCCGGCCTCTTACGACTACAATGTCGACGTGACTCGGCGTACGGTCGAAATGGCGCATGCCTGCGGCGTCTCGGTGGAAGGTGAACTGGGCTGCCTGGGCTCGCTCGAAACCGGACAGGCCGGTGAAGAGGATGGCATCGGTGCCGAGGGTACGCTCGACCACAGCCAGCTGCTCACCGATCCGGAAGAGGCCGCGGACTTCGTGAAGAAGACCGGTGTGGATGCGCTCGCAATCGCCATCGGCACGTCGCACGGGGCTTACAAGTTCACCCGCCCCCCGACCGGCGACATCCTTGCGATCGAACGCATTAAGGAGATCCATGCGCGTATTCCCAACACCCATCTGGTGATGCACGGTTCGTCCTCGGTACCGCAGGATTGGCTCGCGATCATCAACGAGTTCGGCGGTGACATGGGCGAGACCTACGGGGTCCCGGTCGAAGAGATTCAGGAAGGCATCAAGCATGGTGTCCGCAAGGTCAATATCGACACGGATCTGCGCATGGCGTCGACCGGCTCGATTCGCAAGCATCTGCACGAAAACCGCTCCAACTTCGATCCGCGCAAGTTCCTCGCGGCTTCAACCGATGCGATGAAGGCGATCTGCAAGGCGCGTTACGAGGCCTTCGGCACCGCCGGCAACGCGTCCAAGATCGCGGTGCTGAGTCTCGATGCGATGACCGACCGCTATATGTCCGGGGAGCTCGATCCGAAGGTCAACTGAGTCTCAGGATTCAGTCGGGTAATCATCCAGGGGCGCTGCGGCGCCCTTTTTCGATGGTGCGCCCGGCAGGCTCCGTCATAGATCGGGCACTGACAGCAGCGGCACACCGAGGTCGCGCAGCGCGCGGTCGCTGGGGCTGCCGCGCAGCCGGCCACGAATCCCGAGCGGGCCCCGCGTGCTCAGTATCACCAGATCCGGGGTCAACTCGCGCGCGGTGGCGATGACGCCCTCGATCGGTTCGCCCTCGTAAAGCTTCCGGTGCCATGTCAGGCCGGCGCGCTGTGGCAGCAGCAGGTCCGTTGTCGCCGGACCGTGCAGCAGCACGATCTCCACCGCGTTTCCGCCGGAGAACGCCGGCAGCCACTCCTTCAGATAGACCAGCGCAGCGCGCTGATCGTGCTCGAAATCGAGTGCGCACAGGACCCGTTGCAGCGCGGACCTGCCGGTCTCCGGGTCGACGAAACCACTGCTCCCCTTCGGCAGCATCAGGGTGTGGCTCTTGGTCAGGTAACTGATGTGATCGGCGACCGAGGGATTGAACAGACGCGCCAGACCGGTGCGTCCCTCGGTGGCCATGACCAGCAAGTCGGTCGGGTGCTTGCGCAAATAGTCCGTGATGCCCAGGCGAGGGTCATGGTCGCGCATCGCCATCTTGGCCACGTCGATGTGCAGCGTTTCGGCAACGGCCGTGCGCGGTGCGTCCGCGGGCAGCAAGCCCCATTTTGAAAGCGTCGTGCGGACGCCCGGAAAGCGCCCCCAGGGCACCGCGTCGCGGCCTTCGGCGCCGATGTGCAGCAGGGTCAACCTGGCCTGGTGTGCCACGGTGAGCGCCAAAGCATGGTAGAAGGCGCGTTCGCTCTCGGGACTGAAATCGGTGGTGATCAGTACCTTGGGTGTGATCTGGCGTGAGTCCCGCATTGTGCTTTCCTCCGGACCGAGGCCGATTGTAGTCGTTTCTAGTAATATCGTGACCCGGCGTGGTGACGCTGTCGCCTGCCGGGATTCATCAACGACCCTGTGGCCGCATGGCTGCATGTCCCAGGAGCGACCGTGTATTCGAACAAGTTTCCGTGCCCCTGCTGCGGTCACCGGGTCTTCGATCACCAACCGGGATTCAATCAGCTGTGTCCGATCTGTGGCTGGGAAGACAGCCTGGATCAATTGCGCTTCCCGACCATGCCCGGCAGTGCGAATCATGTGAGCCTGGTCGAGGCGCAGCGCAATTATGTGAAGCGGGGAACGGCCGAGCGGCGAAAACAGGGCCAGACGCGCCGGCCGTTCGAGGACGAGCCGCGCGACGAGCAGTGGCGGCCGGTCGATATCGGCCGAGACAACATCGAAGAGCCGCAACGGGGCCAGAACTATGCGGATTCCTATCCTTACGAGGATACGACCGTTTTGTACTATTGGCGCGCAAGCTATTGGCGGCGCGTCGTCGGCTGACCCGAACCGTCAGAACAGGCGCAGTGGCGGCTCGTCCTCCAGTACGGCCTGCTGGTGGCGCAGGTCCTGCACGTGTTGAGACCAGTAGTGGGGTGAAGCAACCCAGGGAAAGGCCGCCGGAAAGGCCGGGTCCGACCAGCGCCTCGCGACCCAGCCGCTGTAGTGCACCATGCGCAGCGCACGTAGGGGTTCGATCAGCGCGAGCTCGCGCGGGTCGAACGCATGAAACAGGCTGTAGCCCTCGAGCATTGCACTGAGCTGGATGGTGCGTTCCGAGCGGTCGCCGTTGAGCAGCATCCACAGGTCCTGAACTGCCGGCCCGTTGCGGCAATCGTCCAGGTCCACGAAGTGCGGCCCCTGGTCCGTCCAGAGGATATTGCCGTGATGGCAGTCGCCGTGCAGTCGAATCTGGGCCGCACCGGTTTCTTGCAGCTGCCGCTCGACGCGTTCGAGCAGATGTTCGCTGATCGCGGCATAGGCGTCATTGGCCGCGTAGGTCAAATCCCATTCCACACCTGTCGTTCGGGAGTTACC
>CBDTXT010000169.1:0-6716 GCA_965364465.1 uncultured Chromatiaceae bacterium | reverse complement strand
GGCCTGCAGCTCGCCGCCCAGCTCCGGCCAGCCCTCTTCGCCCTCCGCCAGCAACTGCAGCAGCGACAGCGCATCTTCACCGGCATGGCCCTGCACCTGCCCCTTGATCAGGTCCTGGGTCAGGGATCCGAGCAGCGACAATTGGAACATGAATGATGTCTCCCACGACGGTTCAGTCGGCATTTGAACAGCAGGCTTTGTGCCAAGCCGAATTTCCCGACCCCCGGCATCTTTGTTGCGCGTTGGCGTTGCGCTAGTCTCCATGCTCCCCATGACCAGCGGAGACAGCATGAACGAATTCACACAATCGGTCGTCGTGGTAACCGGTGCGGCGGGCAATCTCGGTCGCGCGGTCGCACAGGTGTTTGCGGCAGGTGGCGCTCATCTCGCGCTGCTCGATCTCGATGCGGAGCGCATCGCCGGGACCCTCGCAGCCTGCAAGGGCCAGGCCTCGGCGCGGGCGTTCCCGGCCGACCTGATCGATCGCAAGGCGGTCGAGCACACGATCGACGAGGTACTGAGTGAGTTCGGCAGGATCGACGTGCTCGCCAATATCGCCGGCGGCTTCGCGATGGGACCGCTGATCCAGGATACCGAGGACCGCGACTGGGATCTGATGATGGACCTGAACGCGCGCTCGGTGTTCAACACCTGTCGCCGGGTGATCCCGGCGATGCTGCAGAACGGCGGAGGCCGGGTGATCAATGTGTCCGCACGCGCGGCGCAACAGGCGAAAGGGCGCATGGGGCCTTACTGCGCCTCGAAGGCGGCGGTCCTCACCTTGACCGAATCGCTGGCGGCCGAGAACAAATTCAACAATATCAACGTCAACTGCATCCTGCCTGGCACCATCGACACGCCGCAGAATCGCCAGTCGATGCCGGACGCCGATTTCAGCCAGTGGGTACCGCCGGCGGCTCTGGCCGATGTGGTTGCATTTCTTGCCTCGGACGCGGCCCGCTGCGTGACCGGCGCGGCGATTCCGGTCTACGGACAGAGCTGATCGCGGGCCGATGAAACGGCGCGAGGTGAAAGTCGACTGCGACCAGGCCAGCGCGCAGCGCCTGGCGATGGTCGTCCGGCAGTTCGCGCTGGCCGCCTATCCGCCGGGCGGATCGGATTGCGGCCAGGCGGCGCGCGAAGCGCTGCTCGGCACGGCGGACCGCTGCGCGACACATCCGGGGGGCGACCTGCTGCTGCCAAGACGTCAATTGCCTCAACTGCGCTCGGCGGTGGCCTGGTATTTCTCCGAGCAGGAACCTGACAGCGCGGCCCTGGGGATGCAACTGGGGCAACTCCTGGGTCAGAATCGCTGACGTCCCGCGTTGCGGTGCCGACCGCGAACCCGTCGGCTCAGTCGGCGTCTGGGTCCTGATCCGCTGCCCAGGCAGCGGCGTCACGCACGCGCAGGTAAGAAGAACGGTACGGGCGCCAATACCAGACACCGGGCGCGCCTGGCACCGGGGCCTGCCCGGTGCGTTCCACGACCAGGCCCTCCGGATGGTCGGCCACCCACGCGTCAACCGCATCGTCGTCGACCGACTCGACCGGTCGCTGCAAGCGGCCCGGAAAATTGAACTCGCCGTGCGATTTTCCCACATAGGCAACGGGCCGTCCCGCTGCCTGCTGTTCACGGATCAACGGCGCAACCTCGGTAACCTCGTAGTGCTTGGCTACCTGTCGCAATGCACTCGGATAAACGGTCAACACGAACAGCAGCGACAACACACCCGGCCAGACCGCCGTTGGCATCCGCCGAGCCAGCGCGACCGCGAGCAGCACCGCGATCGGGACCGGCGCTGCGGCCATCGGTGACAACTCCTGCATCCAGGCCGCCTCCCGATGCAGCGCGGTGAAAGCAGGCAGCAGCACCAGCGCCGTGCCGAGCAGCAGCAGCGGGGACGCCGGCAGCCAGACCTGCCAGGGGGGCGGGGGTTGCAGCGGCATCCCGACCGCCAGCGCACGCGCACCCAGCAGCGCCAGCACCGGGAACAGCGGCAGCAGATAGTGGGCCTGCTTGCCACTGATTGCGCTGAATATCAGAAGGCCCGCGATCACCAGCGCCACGGACAGGCGCTCGCCACTATCCCAGCCGGCATCGAATCTGATGCGCAGCGCACGCCACAGCGGAGGCCAAAGCGTCCAGGGAAAAAGCACGATCGGCAAGAGGGGCAGATACCACCAGACTGGTCGACGGTGGGCAAAGGACTCGACCACGCGACCGGTGGTCTGGCCCCACAGCAGATGGTTCGCATAGGACTCGCCACCCGCCGCGGCCGCGGTGAGGGCCCAGCTCAGGCCGATCACCGCACCAAGGACCAGCGCCCCGAGCAGGCCCGCGTACCAGGCAGCCCATGCGGTCGGACGCCGGTCGACCATCCACCAGGGGGCGAGAATCGCGACCGGCAGCAGGTAGACGAGGATCACGGGGCCCTTGGCGAGGATACCGAGCCCGATGCCCAGTCCAGCGACCAGCCAACCCATCGAACGCCGCCCGCGCCACGCGATCAGCACACCCAGCAGCGCGATCTCGGCGCAGACCGCGATCAGCAGGTCGAACATCACGGTCGTGGTCCAGAGCGTCCACATGATGGCGCTGAACAGAATCCAGGCGGCGAGCGGACCGATGCTGCGCTGTCCGGGCCAGAGCAGGCCGGCGAGCGGTATGGCCAGCAGCGCCCCGGCGAGGCCCGCTGCCGCGGGCACCAGGCGCGCCGCGGCCTCGCTGACGCCGAACAGCTGCCAGGAGAGATTGATCAGCCAGAACAGCAGCGGAGGTTTGTGATGGTAGGGCTCGCCGTTGAGATGCGGTACCAGTAGGTCGCCACGCTGCCACATTTCCCAGGCGACGGCCAGATAACGGGTTTCATCGACAGGGAGTACGTGACGGCTCAGCAGTGCGGTAAACAGCAGGAGCAGCCACGCCGCCCCAATCAGCAGCACCATCGGCAAGGGTCGCTCGAGCGGCCTCATGACACCGGCGAGGCAGCCTGCGACGCGCCGGCACGATTCAACAGCACCAGATTCCTCCCGTACACGATCAGGCCGAGCGACTGCCCGAGGATGATGACCGGGTCCACCATCGCGATCGCATACGCCAGTAGCATCAGGCTGCCCAGGATGCTCAGATACCAGAACGCCCGCGGTATCACGCTGCGCCGCGCACGCTCGGTGAACCACCACTGCACGACGAAGCGGCCGGTAAAGGTGATCTGGCCGATAAAGCCGAACGTGGTCCAGAAATCATCCAGGATCAGCGGCTTGGCCGCCGAGTTCGGGCCCAGATGATAGCCGGCCAATGCAGCGGCCCCGACCAGCGCGAACCAGAAGACAAACCAGAGACGCGCGATGCGCCGGTGCACCTTGACGATGAATCGGAGATTACGCAGCGAGATCCCGAGTCCGACCACCTGACCCGCGGCGATGACCGGATCGCGCCGGTGTACCGCGTAGGCCAGCAACAGCACCGCAGCGGCAACGCTCAAATACCAGAAATGCACCGGCAGCAGGCTGCGCCCGGCACGCTCACTGAGTACCCACTGCACCAGGAAACGCGCTGCGAACAGGCCCTGGGCGAGGAAACCGGCTGACAACCAGACCGCGTCACTCCAGTGCATCTTGCGTCTCGCTAGCCTCTGGGATCTGGGCACGTCGGGCCAGCCACATCACGCCCAGCAGGTCGACCACGCCGACCGCGAGCCGATCCAGGGTGCCGTACTTCGAGGCGCCGCGCTGGCGGTGCCGATGATTGACCTCGACCGAGGTGACGCTGCCGCCCGCCCGCTGCATCAGCGCGGGCAGAAAGCGGTGCATGTGATCGAAGTAAGGCAGCGCGAGAAAATCCGTGCGTCGGAACACCTTCAGGCCGCACCCGGTATCCGGCGTCGCATCGCGCAACAGGCGACTACGCACCGCGTTGGCGACCCGCGAAGACACGCGCTTTATGCTCGAGTCCTGTCGCCGCTTGCGATAACCGGCAACCAGAAGGCTCTGCCCGTTCGCTGCCGCCTGTTGCGCGACCGTGAGTAGCTTCGGGATATCGGCCGGATCGTTTTGTCCATCCCCGTCGAGCGTTGCGATCCATTCACCACGGGCCGCGACGACACCGCTTCGCAACGCGGTGCTCTGGCCGCAAGGGCGGCGGTGGGTGATCACACGTAGCTGCGGGTAACGCCGCCGCGCCGCCGCCAGCTCCCGCGGCGTCGCGTCATCACTGCCGTCGTCGACATAGAGGATCTCGAAACGAGGGCCTGCGTCGAGCGCAGCGACCACTTCGGCCACCAGCGGCTCGATATTGCCCGCCTCGTTGAGCACAGGGACGACGACCGAGAGTTCCATCAGCTGGCTCCCGGAAGGCGTTTAGGTTCGCGATACAAAGTCGCCACGGGTGGCGGTCCCCCAATACCCGACAAGTCAAGATCCGTTGCCATATGCTATCACCCCGAGAACAACATCGCGGTCGGTCGCCAGCGCACTCATTGCGGAGGGGCCGCGAGCGCAGCACGCCACTCCGAGACATCGGTGCGCCGCCACCGGCCATGCAGGATAAGCCAGTCGCCCCCGTGCAGTGCGAGATCGAGCTCAAAGCGGTAGAAATCAGCGCGCAGGCCGGCCAGCGCATCGACAGATTCGACCATGACGCCACTCATCGCGACGTAGACCACGGCCTGCGCGGACCCGCCCTCCGGCGCCAGATCGACCGACGTCAGGCTCGTTATCAGGTGGATGCCGCGGTGACGGCGCAGATAGGCTGCCAAAGAACGGCTCGCCGCCGCGCT
The DNA here is from genome assembly GCA_965364465.1 of uncultured Chromatiaceae bacterium. GTDB lineage: Bacteria > Pseudomonadota > Gammaproteobacteria > Chromatiales > Chromatiaceae > Thiosocius. The sequence goes on along the minus strand of CBDTXT010000169.1, from coordinate 1,938 downwards.
GACGTGGTGCGGCGCATCCCGGTAATGCCGATGTAGCAACCCGGCCGCCGCGTCGGCGGAGCCGGCCTCGACCGCTTGCTCCATGCTGTCGATCAACAAGCCGATACGATCCTCCGGCGCCGCTGGATCGCCGCCGCACGCCACCAGCAGCGCGCAGAGCATCAGAGGCCTGGTGCAGCGGGCCGCGTCAGCGCAGACCCAGTACATCCTGCATGTCGAACAGGCCCGGCGGTTTGCCGGCCAGCCAGGCCGCAGCGCGCACCGCTCCCTTCGCGAAGGTCATCCGGCTCGATGCCTTATGGGTTATCTCCACACGTTCGCCCTCGGCCGCAAACCAGACCGTGTGCTCGCCGACCACGTCGCCGGCGCGAATGGTCTCGAAGCCGATGGTGCTCGGGTCGCGCGGGCCCGTCTGACCCTCGCGGCCGTACACCGCGACCTCGGCGAGATCCCGTCCCAGCGCCGCCGCGACCACCTCGCCCATCCGCAGCGCGGTGCCCGACGGGGCATCGACCTTGTGACGATGATGCGCCTCGATAATCTCGATGTCCGACTCTTCGCCCATCACCTGTGCCGCGAGCTCGAGCAGACGGAAGCACAGATTCACGCCGACGCTCATGTTCGGCGCGAACACGATCGGTATGTCGTCCGCGGCAGCCCGAATCCGCGCCTTCTGGTCTTCGGCCAACCCGGTCGTGCCGATCACCATCGCCTTGCCGTGCTGGCGGCAGACGTCGAGGTGCACCATGGTCCCGGAGGGACCGGTGAAATCGACCAGCACGTCGAAGGCGTCGATCACCTTGGTCAGGCTGTGCGAAATCAGTACCCCCAGCTTACCGACACCCGCCAACTCACCGGCATCGACGCCAACCAGCGTCGAGTCCGGCACCTCGGTGGCCGCCGCAAGCACCATACCATCGGCGGCCGATACCGCCTCGATCAGGGTCTTCCCCATGCGCCCTGCGGCGCCCACCACTGCGACTCGAATCATCGTCTCCCCTACCCGCTTGCATACAGTCCGTCATCGCTCGACGACGTGGGATGGTAACACCCGGAGCCGATGCGACATCCGGTTGCGCTCATGGCGCGGTGCCAGGGAGCAGACCCATGCACCCGTCTTCCATGGGCCGGCGCACGTTCAGATGTCGGTGAAAAAGCCCTTCACCCGGTCCAACCAGGAGTGCGCATTCGGGCTATGCTTCGACCCGCCACCTTGCAGTGATTCATCGAGCTGCCGGAGCAGACTGCGCTGCTGGTCGGTCAGCTTCACCGGCGTCTCGACCACGACCCGGCAGATCAGGTCTCCCTGCGGGCCACCGCGCACCGGCTTGACCCCCTTGCCGCGCATGCGAAACATCTTGCCGCTCTGAGTGCTCTCCGGAATCTTCAGCTTGACCTTGCCATTGAGCGTGGGCACTTCGAGTTCGCCACCGAGCGCGGCGGTCGTGAACGCGATCGGCACCTCGCAATACAGATGACTCTGGTCACGGGTGAAGATCGGGTGGTCGCGCACGTGCACCTGGACATAGAGATCACCCGGGGGGCCGCCATTGTCCCCGGCTTCGCCCTCGCCGCCGAGGCGTATGCGGTCGCCGGTGTCCACGCCGGGCGGCACCTTCACCGACAGGGTCTTGGTTTCCTGCAGCTTTCCCTGGCCGCGGCAACTCGGGCACGGGTCGTCGATCACGGTGCCGTGGCCGTGGCAGCTCGGACAGGTCTGCTGCACCGAGAAAAAGCCTTGTTGCATGCGCACCTGGCCGGCCCCCTGGCAGGTCCCACAGGTCTTCGGGGAAGAACCCTTTTTGGCGCCGCTGCCCCCGCACACGTTGCAGTTGACCAAGGTCGGCACCTTGATCTGCACACTGGTGCCGGCAACGGCCTCTTCGAGGCCGAGCTCGAGGTTGTACCGGAGATCGTCGCCGCGGTGAACACGCGACC
>CBDTXT010000168.1:0-6734 GCA_965364465.1 uncultured Chromatiaceae bacterium | reverse complement strand
CGCCATCGGTGTCCCAGGACTTGTAACCCATTTTTTCGCCGGCCACGGCTGCACCCGTCAGGAAGGCACCAGCGAGCAGGACCATCAGCATTTTTTTCATTTTCGAATCTCCCAAAATTTTGGTCGGTCATCGGGACGGGAATCGCCCCCGATGGGTACACAGCAGCTTGCGTGCCATCGGGAAATTTATTCGCAATTTCATCGGCTTGTATTCGCGTCGGGCGCGCGAGATCGACCGACGGCGGCGAAAGTGTCGTGGTACGCCGACAGCGATCCTGCGGATCTTTCCCAGGTAGTTGTTTTATAGAGGTTTTTGCCTGTCGTGCGCGAGCGACGCGGACCCGGATCAGCCGGAAACGCGTGCCTCGTGCCTGCCAGCCAGGCGCAGCAGCAGTTCGTCGAACGGTTCCGGCCGGCCGAACAGATAGCCCTGGAAGCGTTCGCAACCCTTGGAGCGGAGAAAGGCCAGCGCCGCGTGCGTTTCGACGCCCTCGGCGATCGCGTCCAGCCCGAGGTGATGGGACATGACGATGATGGTCTCGACGATGACCGCGTCGTTCGGGTCGCTTTCGATATCGAGCACGAAGGACCGGTCGATCTTTATCGTGTCCAGCGGGAGCCGCTTGAGATAGGCGAGCGACGAGTGCCCGGTGCCGAAGTCGTCCATCGCGAAACTGAGGCCCAGCGTCTTGAGTACCCGCATGCGCTGCACCGTCTGCTCGATGTCGTCGATCACCAGGCTCTCGGTGATCTCGAGTGTCAGCAGTTCCGGCGGCGCACCGGTCTCGGCCAGGATGGTGCGCACGCGCTCGACGAAGTTGTCCTCGCGGAACTGCTTCGGGCTGATGTTGACCGAGAGGTGGAGCCCGCTGGCCCGGCCGAGGTCGGCCAACTGGGCGCAGGCCCGCCGCAACACCCAGTCGCCGAGCTGGTAGATCAGGCCGCTCTCCTCGGCAATGCCGATGAAATCGGCTGGGGATATCAACCCGCGCGTCGGGTGGTTCCAGCGCACCAGGGCCTCGGCGCCGACCAGCTGCCCGCACGCGATCACCTGCGGCTGGTAGTAGAGTTCGAGCTCGTCATTGCCGATCGCCCAGCGCAGGTCACGCTCGATCTCCAGCCGTCGATCGACAGCGGCCTGCATGCTCGGCAGGAACAGCTGGACGTTGTCTCGGCCGAGTTCCTTGGCCCGGTACATCGCGACATCGGCCTGCTGCAACAAGTCCTCCGGATCTTCCTGTTCCATCGGGAACAGTGCGATGCCGACACTTGCCGACAGGTGCAGCTTGTGGCTGCCGACGACGAAGGGTTCGCGGAACAGTTCGCGCAGTTCCACCGCGAGATACTCGGTGTTCGCCGCGGCGATGTCCGGCGCGTCGCCGACCTCCGGGATCAGCACCACGAACTCGTCGCCACCGAGGCGTGCCGCGATGTCCTCCTGGCGCAGCCGGAACCGGATACGCGCGCCCACGGCCTGCAGCACCTTGTCGCCGACGCGGTGTCCGAGCGAGTCGTTGATCTTCTTGAAGTGGTCCAGATCGAGGAACAGCACCGCCCCCAAGTGCCCGTGGCGCTTGGAGCGCGACATTTCCTGGGCCAGTCGCTCGAGCAGCTGGCGCCGGTTCGGGAGATCGGTCAGCTCGTCGTACAGGGCCTGGTAGCGGATCGTCTCCTGTGCCTGGCGGCGCTCGTGCCGGGTCTGCAGCGACTCCAGGATCATCTGGCTGAGGCGTTTCGAGGAGCCGATCAGCATCAGCGCGAACAACGCGGTCATCACCGCCATAATGTCGCTGATCGCGTTGCCGGCCAGCGCGAAGCACCAGATCAGCGGCACCAGACTCAGCACCAGGAACGCGACGGCAAGACCATAGATGGCAGACAGCGTGGTGACGGCACCGGCGCTCATGCCGGCAATCACGAAGGCGAGCAGCAGCTGGTGCAGCATGCTCTCGTCCGGGAACAGTAGCAGGCTGGCGGCCCCCCACAGGATGCCGGACAGCACCACCCCGAGGCCGAGTGCGCGGCGCCAGTGCGGCCGCTCGCGGGATGCGTCGGACGCGCTGCGGAAGCCGCGCAGCACCACCCAGCGGTATAGCGTGACGGCAAAGGTCGCGGCGAGCCAGCCCAGGTTGGCCTGGCGCGGAACGATGTCCCAGAACACGACGCCGAGGACGCTGGCGTTGATCAGAATGGCGGCCAACGACAAAGGCAATGCGGCATAGATGATCCGCGCCTGTTCCAGCCTTATGTTCTTGGCGTCGTCACTATCCTTTGATCGCCCGAGTGGCGCCGCATTCATGCGGGCAGTAGCGGCCGGTGGTGCAGCGGCTTGAGCCGGCGCGGCGCACTCAGTCGTCCCAGGTCAGGCGTTGCCCGGTCACCGCGCGGCTGTCCGGGCCCATTGCCCACAGGTACAGGGGCATCAGCGCCGACGGCGCCTTCAGCGAGGCCTCGTCCTCGCCCGGGAAGATGCGCTTGCGCATATCGGTACGTGTCGGCCCGGGATCGATGCAGTTGACCCGGATGTTGCTGCGTTCGAGTTCTGCCGCGAGTATCTGGGTCAGCCCCTCGATGCCGAACTTGGAGACCCCGTAGGCGCCCCAGAATGCCTTGCCGTCGCGGCCCGTCGCGTCCGTGGTGAACAGTACCCGCGCATCGGCCGATCGCTCCAGCAGGGGCAGGCAGGCCTGGGTCATCAGAAACGGCGCGGTCAGGTTCACCTGCAGCATCCTGGTCCAGTCATCCGGCTCGTAGTCCTTGATTCGGCTCAGGTAGGGCAACGTGGCGGCATTGTGCAGTATCCCGTCGAGCTGCTCGAAGTTGACGTCGATCACATGCGCCAGTTCCTCGTAGTCGTGCGGCGACGCGCCCTCGAGGTGCATCGGGTAGATCGCCGGCTCGGGACCGCCGGCCGCCTCGATTTCGTCGTAGAGTGTCTCCAGCTTCGCGACCGTCTTGCCGAGCAGCACGACCGTGGCGCCGTGCGCGGCAAAGGCGAGCGCGGCGGCCCGGCCGATACCGTCGCCGGCACCGGTCACGAGCACGACGCGGTCTTCGAGGATGTCGTCTGCTGGGCGATAGTCTTGGTGCATGGCAATCTCTTCCAAACGGTCAGCGGCAGCGCCAGGCGGTCCACAGATGGGCGATCGGCGCGCGGTCTATCAGGGTGTCCGTGACAGGATAACCCCTGTCGCGCATCTTTTCGTGCAGTGCCTGGCTCAGTCTGGTCAGTTTTCGGGCCAGCACGGGCAGGCCCGGTTCACGCGCATCCTGGTCGACCGCAAACTGCTGCAGCAGCGCGTCGAAACGCGCACTGCGCTGGCCGGCGCCCATGCGACCGACGGCGGCCGGACTCAGCGCGGCCGGCACGCGGTGCGGCATTGTGCCCAGGTGCCGGACCCGCTCGACCGCGGCGCAGTAGGCGCCGGACTCGATGCACGACGCTTCCGGATACGACGCGCCGGGCTCGAGGCGTGCGAGCACGCGGAAGAAGCCGCCGAAACCCTCGCGGCAGTCGCGCGCGAACGCCGCGTCGTCTGCCGGACCGGCCGAGCGCAGCCTGGCCTGCGCGACATCGATCAGGCCCTGCATCAGCGGGAAGGCGTCGCGCTCGAGCCCGCATTCCTGCAGTCCGACCGCGAGTGGGTGCCGCGCACGACCCCGCGCGGTCCTGTCCAGTTCCTCCCGCCACCAGTCGAGTTTCAGGCGGGCGACGCCTGGATCCAGCGGACGGTCGGCGATGCCCTGGGTCAGTTCGTACCAGGCGACCAGCAGCGCGTTGCGCTCGCGCTCCGCGTTCGGCGAGAAACGGACCGCGTAGTAGACCGGTGTGCCGAGCGGCGTGGCGCGGTTCGGGAACGACCACTCCGAGACTTCAGCGCTGCGGTCCATCATCGAGCAGCAGTTCGAACAGTTGCCCGGGGTCGCTGATCATCAGGTCGCTCTGCCAGGCATCGGGCGGGTCTGCCGGATGCAGGTAACCGTAGAGCGCGCCGACCGTGGTGCAGCCGGCGGCCTTGCCGGCGAGCATGTCGCGCCCGGCATCGCCGACGTACCAGGCGCGCCTCGGGTCGCAGCCGAGCAGTGCACAGGCATGCAGTATCGGTTCGGGATGCGGCTTGCGCCTGGCGCAGGTGTCGCCGCTCACGATGCAGCCGGCGCGTCCGTCCAGGCGCATCGCGGCCATCAGCGGGTCGGTCAGCCATGCCGGCTTGTTGGTCACGATACCCCATCGGACCGCGCGCGCCTCCAGGCCGGACAGCACCTCCGCCATGCCGGCGAACAGTGCCGTCTCGCGGCACAGGTTTTCGGCATAGACGTCGAGCAGGAATCGCCGCCGTTCCTCGAACCCCGGGGCCTCGGGCGGTATGCCGAAGCCAAGCTGGGTCAACGCGACGCCACCGTGCGACACGACGGGACGGATCTTCGCGTAGGGCAGCGGTGCATGCCCGAAATGTTCCAGCGTCCGGTTCAGCGCGTAGGCGAGGTCGGGTGCGGTGTCCGCCAGCGTGCCGTCGAGGTCGAACAGCATCGCACGTGGCTGGCTCTCGGCGTTCATTCGATCCGCTGTGTCGCGACCATGTAGTTGACGTCGACATCACGCGGGTCGAGGCGGTAGACGCCGCTCAGCGGATTGTAGGTGAGGCCGGTAATGTCCTGCGTCTCGAGATCCGCCGCGCGCGTCCAGCGCGCCAGCTCCGACGGGCGGATGAATTTCGCATAGTCATGGGTGCCCTTGGGCAGCAGCCGCAGCAGGTATTCGGCGCCGAGGATCGCGAACAGATACGATTTCGGGTTGCGATTGATCGTCGATAAGAAGACCTTGCCGCCCGGCCGGACCAGCTGTGCGCAGGCACGAACGACCGATGATGGATCCGGGACGTGCTCGAGCATCTCCATGCAGGTGACCAGGTCGTAATGTCCCGGCTGTTCGACGGCCAACTCCTCGGCCGAGCCGTGCCGGTAGTCGACCTGCTGGCCAGTCTCGAGCAGATGCAGCCGGGCGACCTCGAGCGGCGCCAGGCCCATGTCGATACCTGTGACCTGAGCGCCATGCGCCGCCATCGACTCGGCGAGGATCCCGCCGCCGCAGCCGACGTCCAGTACCCGCTTGCCATCGAGTCCTGCACGCCGGTCGATGTAGTCGAGACGCAGCGGGTTGATCTCGTGCAGCGGTTTGAATTCGCTGTGCGGGTCCCACCAGCGCGATGCCAACTCCTCGAACTTGCTCACCTCGGCATGGTCGACATTCACGGCTGCGCACATCTCGCTTTCCCGGTTGTTTGGGCACCCGGGGATTATACGGCGCGGGACCCGGGCCGCGACACAAAGCGCGGTTGCTTACGTGGTTTTTTCCACGATCCGTTCACGCCACGCGGCCGCCCTGCCGAGCACCTGCGCCAGGTCGATCGTGGTCAGTTCACGATCCGCCAAAAGCCGCCGACCCGCAATCCAGACTTCGCGGACCTGTTCGCGGCCGGCCGCATAGACCAGTTGCGAGATCGGGTTGAACACCGGCTGGGTCTCGGGTTGTGCGAGATCGACCGCGACGATATCGGCGGATTTGCCCACTGCCAGCGAACCGGTGAGCTGTTCGATGCCGAGGGCCTTCGCCCCGTTCAGCGTCGCCATGCGCAGCGCGGTCTCGGCCGGCAGCGCGCAGGCATCGCCGCGCTGGCCCTTGGCCTGGAGCGCGGCGGTCTGCATCTCGCCGAGCATGTCGAGGTCGTTGTTGCTCGCCGCCCCGTCGGTGCCGAGCGCGACATTGACGCCGGCATCGAGCAGCCGGACCACCGGGCAGTGTCCGGAGGCGAGCTTCAGGTTGGATTCGGGACAGTGCACCACCTGCGCGCCGCTTTCGCCGAACAGCGCGATCTCGTGCGCCTCGAGCTGTGTCATGTGTACGGCGATCAGCGCGGGAGTGATCATTTCGAGCCGGCGCAGGCGCTCGATGGGCCGCTGCCCGGTCTGCTCGACGCCGCCATGCACTTCGGCCAGCGTCTCGTGCAGGTGCATGTGAACCGCCAGGTCCAGCTCGTTGGCCAGCTTCGCCACGCGACGCAGTGGCGCCTCAGCGACCGAGTAGGGCGCGTGCGGCGCAAAGGCGGCCCGCACCAAGGGATCGTTGCGGAACTGGTCGTGTACGGCGACGCCCTTGTCGAAGTATTCGTCCGCGTCGCCCGCCCAGGCCGACGGAAAGTCGATCAGGATCAGTCCGACCGTCGCCCGCATACCCGCCTGGGCCGCAACGCGACCGGTGATGTCGGGGAAGAAGTACATGTCGTTGAAGCAGGTCGTGCCGCCCCGGATCATTTCGGCGATCGCGAGCCGCGAACCGTCGGCGACGAACTCCTCGTGGGCCCAGCGCGCCTCGGCGGGCCAGATGTGCTCGCTGAGCCAGTTCATCAGCGGCAGATCGTCGGCCAGGCCACGGAACAGCGTCATCGCGGCGTGGGTGTGGGCGTTGATCAGGCCGGGGATCAAGCAATGACCGGGCAGATCGAGGGTCTCGCGTCCCGCGATCTGCCGTTCCGCCTCCGCGCGTGTCGCGATCGCGACGATCCGGCCGTCCTCGACCGCGACGCTGTGCCGCTCGAGTGCGCCGGGGGATTCGACCGGGATCACCCAGTCCGCATGTATGACGAGGTCTGCCTGCACGATACGCTGCCGTTGATTGCTCCAGGGGGCGTAAAATACCGCAAATACCGGCAGCGGCCACCTCCAACCGGGGGCAA
>CBDTXT010000167.1:0-6783 GCA_965364465.1 uncultured Chromatiaceae bacterium | reverse complement strand
GCAGGCTGTCGCTGTCTCGCTGATCGGCGCGCAATTCAGCCGATGGCGCTCGCTCGATGACACGCGACGGAATCACCTCGCCGTCGCGGTTACGCCAACGCGCGAGCCGGTAGACCAGCAATTTCGGGACATCCTTCAGCGGCGCGAAGCCGCCGGCCATATCGCCGTAAAGCGTCGCGTAACCGACCGACATCTCGCTCTTGTTGCCTGTGGTCAACAGCATGCAGCCGCGTTTGTTGCTTATCGCCATCAGGACAATTCCGCGGCAACGCGCCTGGATGTTTTCTTCGGTGATATCCGGCTGCGCGCCATCAAAGGTGTCAGACAGCATTTCCAGAAAGGCGCTGAACGCGGGCTCGATCGGAATCGTCTGATGGGCGACGCCCATTCGCTCGGCCTGGCGCAGCGCGTCCTGATTGCTGATTTCAGCCGTGTAGCGCGAGGGCATCATCACGACTTCGACGTTTTCCGCACCCAGCGCGTCGACCGCGACGACCAGCGTCAGTGCCGAATCGATGCCGCCGGACAGACCGAGCACCACGGAGCTGAAGCCATTCTTGCGGACGTAATCACCCGTACCGGTGACCAGGGCGCGATAGACCTGTTCCTCTTCGGCCGGAAACGGTTCGATCACACTGCGCTGCGGGATGCCATCCTCGATCGTCACCAGCGACGCCGACTCGTCGAAGAAGACCGAGCGGTGTTGCACCGTGCCGGACGCGTCGACGACGAACGACCCACCGTCGAACACCAGCTCGTCCTGCCCGCCGACCAGGTTGACGTAGACGACGGAAATACCAAAGCGTGCCGCGCGATCGGCGACCAGCGCCTCGCGTTCGACGGCCTTGCCCTGATGGAACGGCGAGGCATTGAGGTTCAGAAGGACCTGGGCACCGGCCGCGGCAGCGCGCTGCACTGGCGTATCGAACCAGATGTCCTCGCACACCGTGACACCGAATCGCACACCACCCTGCCTGAATACCAACGCGCTCGCACCGGGCTCGAAGTAACGTCGCTCGTCGAACACGCTGTAGTTCGGCAGCTCCATCTTGCGATACTCGCACTCGACGATCCCGTCACGCAGCACCCCGGCGGCGTTGTACCGCACACCGTCGCGCATTGCCGGATATCCAACCACGAGCGTGGCGCCGATCGCTGCACGCGCAATCTCCTGCAGCGCGCTGCTCACCCGTGTGTCGCAGGCCGGGCGCAGCAGCAGGTCCTCGGGCGGGTAGCCGGTCAGCGTGAGTTCCGGAAACACGATGATGTCGGCCCTGCCTCGCAGGCGCCGGGAACAGTCGATGACACGCCGGGCATTGCCAGCGATGTCGCCGACCATCAGATTGAGCTGAGCAAGTGCAACGGTGGTCAATTCGGAGGTCTCTACCAGGGTAGCGCCGCTCTAGATTACACCACGCGCGGCGCCATACCGTCGCCCCCGTCCCGACCGCTCCGCAGGAAGGGTCGGTCCAGGCCGCTAGGCGAGCAGCTCCGCCATGCGCGCACCGATCTCCGCGGGCGAGCGCACAGTCGCGACGCCGGCGGCGTCCAGCGCGGCGAACTTCCCTTCGGCCGTGCCCTTGCCGCCGCTGACGATCGCCCCGGCATGGCCCATGCGTTTGCCGGACGGCGCGGTAACACCAGCAATGTAGGCCACCACCGGCTTGCTGACCCGGTCGGCGATGAATGCCGCGGCGTCCTCTTCGGCGCTGCCGCCGATTTCGCCGACCATTACGATGCCCTCGGTCTGGGGATCCTGCTCGAACAGCTCCAGGCAATCGATGAAGTTCATGCCGTGGATCGGGTCGCCACCGATACCAACGCAGGTACTCTGTCCGAGGCCCTGCCGGCTCGTCTGGAATACCGCCTCGTAGGTCAAGGTACCCGAGCGCGACACGATACCGACCCTGCCCTTTTCGTGAATCGGGCCGGGCATGATGCCGATCTTGCACTCGCCCGGTGTGATCACGCCCGGACAGTTGGGGCCGACCAGCCGCACCTCGCTGCCGGCGAGCGCGGCGCGGACCTTCAGCATGTCGAGGACTGGGATGCCCTCGGTGATGCAGACCACCACCTTGATCCCGGCGTCTGCGGCCTCGAGGATCGCATCGGCAGCGAACGCGGCCGGCACGTAGATCATGCTCGCATCGGCAGCGGTTTCGGCCACCGCATCATGCACGGTGTCGAACACCGGAAGGTCGAGGTGACGCTGGCCGCCCTTACCGGGGGTGACGCCGCCGACCAGCCGTGTGCCGTAGGCGATCGCCTGCTCGGAATGGAATGTGCCCTGCCTGCCGGTGAAGCCCTGACAGATCACCCGGGTGTTCTCGTCGATCAGTATGCTCATTTCGTCATGCGCCCCTCAGGTGGTGGCGGCGACCACCTTCTCGGCGGCCTCGGTCAGGTCGGATGCGGTCTCCAGCGCCAGGCCGCTCTGGTCGAGCAGTTCGAGGCCCTGCTCGGCCTTCGTTCCCTCGAGTCGGATGACCACCGGCACCTCGATGCCAACCTCGCGGACCGCGGCGACGATGCCCTCGGCGATCAGGTCGCAACGCACGATGCCGCCGAAGATATTGACCAGCACCGCCTTCACCTTCTGGTCCGAGAGGATGATCTTGAATGCCTCGGCGACACGTTCGGCGGTGGGGCCACCGCCGACATCGAGGAAATTGGCCGGCGAGCCGCCATGCAACTGGACCAGGTCCATGGTCGCCATCGCCAGGCCGGCGCCATTGACCATGCACCCGATGTTGCCATCCAGCGTGATGTAGTTCAGATCGTGTTCCGCCGCCGCCGCCTCGCGCGGATCCTCCTGACTGATATCACGCATCGCCACCAGGTCCTTGTGGCGGTAGAGCGCATTGCCGTCCAGGTTGATCTTGGCGTCCAGCGCGATCAGGTCGCCGGCCGGCGTGACGACCAGCGGGTTGATCTCGACCAGACTGGCATCCTCCCTGTGGAACAGTTCGACCAGCCCGAACAGGATCTTCTGGAACTGTTTCACCTGGTCGAGTTCGAAACCGAGCGCGAAGCCGAGGCGGCGCGCCTGATAGGGCTGGACACCCGCCGCCGGGTCGATCAGCGCGGTGATGATCTTTTCGGGGGTCTGCGCGGCGACCTCCTCGATATTCATGCCCCCGGCGCGCGATGCCATGATCAGAACTCGCCGGGTCGCGCGGTCCACGAGCACGCTGAGGTAAAGCTCTTCGCCGATGGCCGTCGGCTCCTCGACCAGGATGTAGCTGACCGGCAGACCGTCGGCGCCGGTCTGCTTGGTCACCAGGCGATTGGCCAGCATACGCTGCGCCTCGCTCTCGACGCGGTCCAGGGAATCGACCAGCATCACGCCGCCCGCCTTGCCGCGCCCACCGGTGTGCGCCTGCGCCTTGACCACCCAGCGCTCGCCGCCCATGTCGGCGGCGGCGGACCTCGCCTCCTTGGCGCTTTCGACGGCGTAACCGAACGGCACCGGGATGCCGTAGCCAGCAAACAGCTTTTTCGATTGGAACTCGTGCAGGTTCACGTTCTGACCCCAAGCGGCGACGGAAGGCTGCATTCTGGTGCAGAAAGGCGGTCAGCGCAAAAAGACAAATCACTGTTGAGTATTAGACCTGCCCGCCGCTACCGCGAGGTGATGGCCATGTTGAGAACCAGCGTGCAGCAGGACAGACACCAAATCGCGGCAGCGCTCCCCGAATTCGCCGCCGAGGGGTCGCATCTCGGCATCTATCTGATCTACCGTGTCGCGCTTGGGGTTGCGTTGCTGCTCGTCTACGCCGGCATCGGCAGGGGCCCGCTCGGGACGCACTCGCCCTTGCTGTTCTCGATCGCGGTACACCTGTACCTGGGGGTCGCTATCGTGGCGCTGGTCATGCACCTGCGGCATTTCGGCGACGAGGAGAAGCAGGGGCAGCTGGCGGTGTTCCTGGATATCGTGCTGATCACGATCATGATGCATGCGAGCGGCGGGGTGACGTCCGGCCTGGGCATGCTGATCGCGGTCTCGATCGCGCTGGGCAGCCTGAGCCTGGTCGGCCATACGGCGCTACTGTTCGCGGCGCTGGCTTCGCTCGCGGTGCTGACCGAGCGCATCTACGCGCACATCACCGATGCGTTCGCCGATAGCGCCTACACCCAGGCCGGGCTGCTCGGCGCATCGTTCTTCGCGTTGGCGCTGCTGGCCCATCGTCTCGGGCGCCGCGCCACCGAGAGTGAACAGCTGGCCAGCCAACGCGGCTCGGACCTGGCAAACCTGGCGCAGCTCAACGACTTCGTGATTCAACGGATGCGCGCGGGTATCCTGGTGATCGACGAGCGGGAGACCATCCAGGTGATGAACGAAGCGGCCTGGGTGCTGCTCGGGATGCCGGTCGCGATGCGCCACCACCCACTCAACGAGGCCTCGCCACCGCTCGCGCAGCAGTACCGGGACTGGTTGCGCGACCCGGCCGCCGGCCGGCCGGACTTTCGCCCCACGTCGGGCGGCCGCGATCTGCGTGCCGGATTCACGCCGACGGGCGACACCGACGACCCCGGCACCCTGATCGTGCTCGAGGACACGGCACGCCTGAATGCCGAGGTGCAGCAGCTCAAGCTGGCCTCGCTGGGCCGGCTGACCGCCGGCATCGCACATGAGATCCGCAACCCGCTCGGCGCGATCAGCCATGCCTCGCAGCTGCTCGAAGAAACCCCCGACCTGTCATCGACCGACCGACGCATGATCGAGATCATTCAGCACAACTCGCAGCGGGTGAACGAGGTGGTCGAAAGCATCCTCAAGCTGTCGCGGCAGGACAACCCGCGCCCGAAACCCCTGATGCTGGGGCCCTGGTTGGCGCAATCGGTGGAAGAAATAGGCCGTTTGCACCGACTGCGGGCTGCGCAGCTGCAGCATGAGGTCAATCCGCAGGGGACCACGGTGTTCGCCGACCCCGGCCAGCTCCGCCAGGTCATCGACGTGCTGTGCGACAACGCGGTGCGGCATTTCGATTGCGCGGTCGAACAACTGAACGTTCGCCTGGCCGGCGGGATCACGCGTGAGTCGGGCGGCCCCTTCCTCGAGCTGCGCGACAATGGACCGGGGATCCCGAAAAAGGCCCAGGTCAACCTGTTCGAGCCCTTTTACAGCACGCGCCACGAGGGTACGGGTCTCGGCCTGTACATCGCCCGCCAGCTCTGCGAAGCGAATCACATACGGCTGGAATATCTGAGCCAGCCGACAGGTGGCAGCTGTTTTCGCCTGAGCTTCCCGAACCCAAAACGCACCCGAAGGCTATGAAGCAGCCGCTGGCCCTCATTATCGACGACGAACCGGACATCCGCGAGCTGCTGGAGATCACGCTGGCACGCATGGGCGTCGACAGCCGGTCCGTCGGCACCGTCCGCGACGGACTGGCGATGCTCGCCGAACAGCCATTCGACCTGTGCCTCGTCGATATGCGTCTGCCCGACGGGAGCGGGATCGACATCGTCCGCCATGTCGTGGCCGAGCTGCCGGAAATTCCGATCGCGGTGATCACCGCGCACGGCAACATGCAGACCGCGGTCGACGCGCTGAAGGCCGGGGCCTTCGATTTCGTCTCAAAACCGGTCGACCTGCCGGTTTTGCGGCGTCTGGTCGAGACCGCGCTGCGCATCGACCAGGACGTGCCTGCCGCATCGGGCGCGCCGAGCGGCAAGCTGCTGGGCACATCGCCGGCGATGCAGGAGATCCGACGCCTGATCGACAAACTGGCGCGCAACCAGGCACCGGTGTTCGTCAGCGGCGAGTCGGGCACCGGCAAGGAGCTCGCGGCACGCGCGATTCACGCGCGCAGCCCACGCACCGCAAGGCCATTCGTCGCAGTCAACTGCGGGGCGATTCCCCAGGAGCTGATGGAGAGCGAGTTCTTCGGCCACGTCAAGGGCAGCTTTACCGGCGCGGTGCGGGACAAGCCGGGCTTGTTCCAGCAGGCCGACGGCGGGACCCTGTTCCTCGACGAGGTCGCTGACCTTCCGCTATCGATGCAAGTCAAGCTGCTGCGCGCGATCCAGGAGAAGTCGGTGCGCCCGGTCGGCGCCATCGCCGAACGGGCGGTCGACGTACGGATCATCAGCGCGAGCCACAAGGACCTGCCAGCGATGGTGACGAGCGGCGAGTTCAGGCAGGACCTCTTTTATCGCATCCATGTGATTCAGCTGGCGATGTCCCCGTTGCGGTCGCGGCGCGAGGATATCCTGGTGATGGTCGATCACGTGCTGGAACGCCTCGCCGGGCGATCCGGCGGCCGCAAGGCCGACATCGAGCGGTCGGCGCTGGAGGCACTGTGCGGCTACGAGTTCCCGGGCAACGTGCGCGAACTCGAGAACATACTCGAACGCGCGACCGCGCTGTGCGAGAACGACACCATCACCGTGCACGACCTCGGGTTGATGGACACGGCGGCCAGCGGGGCCAACAGCGCCGTCGCAGCGTTGCCGGACGAGGGGCTGGAGGACTACCTGGCCCGGGTCGAGCGCAATGCCATCGTGGAGGCGCTGGAGAATACCCGCTGGAACCGCACCGCGGCGGCGAGACTGCTGGGCATCAGTTTTCGCGCGCTGCGCTACCGACTGGAGAAGCTCGGGCTCGACGTGGACGAAACGGAGGCCGAGAGCCGCTAGAATAGTGCTGCGGGCGGTACGGTGTGGGTGATGGCCGCGTCAGGCATCTCCTACCCCCCGAGACGGCCAGGGGCCAACGACAAGTGCGCGTATCGCCCTTAAACTCGGCCCGTATCGACAAAGGCCCGGGCTGGGCCGCTA
>CBDTXT010000166.1:0-6831 GCA_965364465.1 uncultured Chromatiaceae bacterium | reverse complement strand
CGCAGGGCGATCTGACCGGCGGACGCGAACTGCTGGATGCGGCAGAATCCGCGGGACTTGGAAAGGAACTCGACCAGTGGACGATCGAGCGCGCCATCGACATCTTGAAGCAGCGCCGCGATTCCGGGCGCCGCACCAGGATATTCGTCCATCAGTCGCGGCTCAGCGCGCTCGACCCCGACCTGCCGGCGATACTGCTAGGACGGCTGCGCGGACGACAAATGGTCGGAACCGGGCTGGTCGTGGATTTTTGCCTGTCCGACCTGTCCCGCGACCTCAAAGCCGCGCAACGGAACATCACCGGCCTGCACGCAATGGACGTCGAGGTGTCGCTGTCGCGCTTCCCGGAAAAGGAGGCGGCGTTCAAAGTCCTACGCTACCTGCAGGCTCACTACATCAACATCGCGCCGCGCCTGCTCAAGGCCGAGCGCGAGGTCATCAGCAGCGTGATCAGGCAGGCCCACGAGGCCTCCGCCAAAGTGATCGTGTCCAATGTCGACGACCCACGCAGCATCGACCTGCATTGGTCGTCCGGCGCAGACTTCCTGCAGGGCAATTTCATCCAGCGGCCGCTGGAAAACATGGATTACGATTTTTCCCAGGTGGTGATCTGAGCCGTTCGCCCAGGTCGCCGATGTCCTGCACATAACAGCAAGACACGGCGGGGGGTGAGTCGATACGCGGTGCCAGTCGCTGCGCTAGACTTGAGATTGGAAAACTTCAACGCTGCGTGGGAGCACGAGTTATGACCAGGAATATGGGCGCTACTGATCGCGTCATACGCGCCGCCGTCGGCATCGCGCTGCTCGTCTGGGGATACAGCGCACAGAACTGGCTTGGTGCGATAGGCCTGGTGCCGCTTTTCACCTCGCTCGTCGGCTGGTGTCCGGCCTATATGCCGTTCGGCATCCGCACCAACAAGGACTGAATTCCCGGCATCATTCGGCGCCTCCCGCTTCGGCGGAGCCTGTCGCCGTGGCGACTTCACCCTTCGGCCACGCGCGCAGCACCGCAGTGACCAGCGTGGCCAACGGAATCGCGAAGAACACCCCCCAAAACCCCCACAGTCCGCCGAACACCAGGATCGCAACGATGATTGCGATCGGGTGCAGGTCCACGACCTCGCCGAATAGCAGCGGCACCAGCACGTTGCCGTCGAGCGCCTGGATCACCAGGTAGGCGACAGTCACCCAGATGAATTCCGATCCCCAACCCCACTGGAACCATGCGACCAGAACGACCGGGAAGGTGGCGACCGTCGCGCCGACATAGGGCACGACGACGGACAGGCCGACCACCACCGACAGCAGCATCGCGTATTGCAGCTCGAAGAACGAGAACGCCAGCAGGCTCGCCGCCCAGACGATGATGATCTCCCAGAACTTGCCGCGGACGTAGTTGGCGATCTGACGATCGACCTCGCGCCATACCCGATCCGCCAGGACGCGCTCGCGCGGCATGAATGCACCGAACCACTGCATGATCGCGTCCTTGTCCTTCAGGAAGAAAAACACCAGCATCGGCATCAGCACCAGATAGACCAGGATCGTGAGGACGCCCACCACGGAAGAAACCGACATGCTCAGGACCTGCTGACCATAGCTGCCGATCTCGCGTCGCACCCCGTCGAGGATCTCCTGCGCCTGCTGCGGCGAGATGACTTCCGGAAAACGCTCCGGCAACGTCATCATCGCGGTCTGCCCGGATGCGATCATATAAGGTAGCTGCTGCACCAGCTCGGTGACCTGGCGGGACAGCAGCGGCAACAGACCGAACAGCACCAAAGTCAAGAACAGCAGGAAGGCGACGAACACGATGGTCGCCGCAAGCCAGCGCGGCACACCGCGTCCCTCGAGGACCAGCACCAGACCCTCGAGCAGGTAGGCGATCACCGCGCTCGCAATCACCGGGGCCAGCATGTTGCCCATGGTCAGCACGACGGCGAAACCGACGGCCAGAATCAGTGTCAGGAACACGATCTGGGGGTCGGAGAAGGTTCGCCTGAACCAGTCGGTGATCAGTCGCATAATGTCGTTCTCAGCCGGGACGCGGGACTCAATGGGCAGACGGACGCCGGTCGTCGGGAACGCTTCCCGACCCTGGGGCCACGCCGAAGGCGTCAATCACCGGCGGATTTTACGCGTTCGTAGTGCCGCCGGAAAATGACTTCCAGCTCGTCGATGACATCGGCCGCCGACCGCCCCTGGATCACGTGCGCACTCATCAGGTCCGCGGTCTCGTGCAGTAACGCATCCCTGTCCAGCATCGGGAACGTGCTGCTCAGGCGCCGGATCGCTGCGACCACGCTCTCGGATGCCGGGCGCGGGATGTCGACAGGTTCGACGACATCGGCACCGGCCGGGGCACGATGCGCGGCCTCGCGCTGCGCGAGAAACTCGGCAAAGCTCAGCAGGGTCTCACGCCCGGCCGCCGGCAACGCGCGGAACAGGTTCAACAGGCGCTGCTGATCGGGTGGCAGTTGTATCTTGGGCGGCAACATCGTCGGAGGCGACCGTAGCGGCGCAGCAGCGGGTCAGGTCTCCCGATGCGCCTCACAATAGGCGCGCGCGAACTCGAGCAGCTCCTCCATCACCCGCACGCGGAATTTCTGCTTCTGGTGCACGAACGAGAACGGCCTTTCGAGTGGCGGATCGAGGTCGATCGCGACCAGTGTGCCCAAGCGCAGCTCCTTCTGGATCGTCGCGTTTGAGACCACCGAGATCCCCATGCCGGCCTCGACCGCACCCTTTACCGCCTCCGGGCTGCCCAGCTCCATGGCCACGTCCATGCAAGTCTGACAATTCGACAGGCCATTCATATACTCGGCGATCACTTCGCGCGTGCCGGAGCCCTCTTCGCGGCAAATGAACGGGTGCTCCAGGAGTTGCTCCATCGAGATGGTTTCTTGGCCGGCCTTGGGGTGACCGGGCGGCACGATCGCGACCAGGTTGTCGCGCCGACATTCGTCGACCACCAGGTTCTTGTTGCTCACCGGGGCCTCCACGACGCCAAGGTCGATCGTGTTGTTCTCGACCATTGACACAATGCCGTCGGTGTTCGAGACCTTCAGGTGGATACTCACGTCTGGATATTTGGCCCGGAAATCCCCGAGCAGCGCCGGCAGCATGTACTCGGCTATCGTGGTGCTCGCACCGATCGTCAGTGACCCGCTGATCTCACCGGTCATTTCCCGGACCGCATTCTCCATCTCACCGTAGAGTTCGAAGATCTTGTCCGAATACTGAAAGACGCGCGCGCCAGCTTCGGTCAGGCTGATGCGGTTGTGCGTGCGGTCGAACAGCCGCGTGTTGAAGTACTCCTCGAGTTGGCGGACCTGGAAGGTCACCGCGGGTTGCGTCATGTGCAGAGTTTCCGCTGCCTTCGTGAAGCTCAGCAAACGCGCCACAGTGTGGAAGACTTGCAACCTTCGGTCGGCCATGGCTCAAGCGCTCTCATTGGGTCAATAAAAGAGATTTATATTATAGCTAGGTAATACAGCAAAGTCTGTGCGCCGGCTGTCCGGCACAAGCCGGTCACGACCCACGCTGCGCCGTCGAGGTTCCGCGCACCGCAAGGGTGGAATTAAACGCCCTGATGGCCTAGCCTCGCGAGCAGAGCGGGCGGTCCAATAAATAACGCCAATCGTCCGCGCGGTACCACCAGGGAGTAACACACTATGCTGCACAGCTCACGTGCCAGGCCGACGGTCGGCGGGATAATTACAACTGCGGCGCTGGGTCTGGCCTTCAGTCCGACGATCCAGGCCGCCGGATTTGCGTTGATCGAACAAGGTGTTCAGGGACTGGGCACCGCATATGCCGGCGCGGCGGCAACCGCCGATGCCGTCGAGACGCTTTACTTCAACCCGGCCGGCATGACACGGCTGCCCGGCACCCAGACAGGTGCCGCCGTTCACCTGATTCTGCCGGAGAACAAGTTCAGCAACCGCGACACGACCTTTTCGCCGCTGGTCGGCGGCGCGCCGATTCCGGGCAGCAATGGTGGCGACACCGGCAGCCTGGCAGCGGTTCCAAACGCCTACCTGACGCATCAGCTCAACGATCAGACCTGGCTGGGATTTGCGATCAACGTCCCGTTCGGGCTGACCACCGAGTACGACGACGACTGGGTCGGTCGCTACCACGCGATCAAATCGGAGGTGAAAACGCTCAACTTCAACCCCTCGATCGCGTTCAAACCCAACGACCAACTCAGTCTCGCCGTGGGTTTGAGCGCAATGTACATCGAGGGTGAGTTCACCAACGCGATCGATTTCGGCACGCTCAACGTGATACCGGCGGGCCTCGGTGGATTGGGCGGCGCGCTCGGCCCGATCGGGCCAGGTCAGGCAGACGGCAGTTCCAGGATCACCGGCGACAGTTGGGGTTGGGGCTTCAATCTTGGCGCGCTGTACGAATTCTCGGACGCGACCCGGCTCGGCATCCATTTCCGCTCCAAGGTCAAGCAGAACCTCAAGGGCGACGCCGACTTCAAGGTGCCGGCGGCGCCGCTCGGCGCGGTATTCTCGGACACGGATGTCAAGGCGGACGTGGACCTGCCGGCCACGCTGTCGCTCAGCGGGGTCCATCAGCTCAATCCCGAATGGTCGATTCTGGCCGACTACACCTGGACCGGCTGGAGCAGCATACCGGAGCTTCGCTTCGGCTTCGGCAATGGCTTACCGGACGCCGTCACGACATTCGACTGGAAGGACACCAGCCGACTCGCGCTCGGCACCACGTACCAGCCCACCGGGTCGCGCTGGACCTATCGCTTCGGCATGGCGTACGACGAGTCGCCGATCCGCAACGCCGAAACCCGTTCGGCGCGCCTACCGGACGACGACCGCACCTGGGTGGCGATCGGTGCCGGCTTTCAGGCGAGCCCGCAGCTCAAGTTCAACGTCGCCTACTCACACCTGTTTATCGACGACGCAGAGATAGCCAAGGACGGTACCGGTGAGG
Organism: uncultured Chromatiaceae bacterium; assembly: GCA_965364465.1. Classification (GTDB taxonomy): domain Bacteria; phylum Pseudomonadota; class Gammaproteobacteria; order Chromatiales; family Chromatiaceae; genus Thiosocius. The sequence continues at coordinate 1,867 of CBDTXT010000166.1, read as the reverse complement.
ACGTGACGCGCGGTGCGCTGAACGGCGTCTACGATACGAAGGTGGATATCCTGTCTTTCGACGTGCAGTACAGGTTTTGACGCGAATCGGGTGCAGGCACTTTGAGAAAGGCCGCCCGGAGGCGGCCTTTCGATTGCGGTGAAACAGGCAATCAGATGTACAGGCAGATGTCCGACTCGCCCGCGAACTCGAAGAAGCGCGCGGCACCCGCGAATTCGATGCCCTCGACGAACGCCGAGGGATCCATGTCGAACAGGTCCACGGTCATCTGACAGGCAATCAGGCGGACCTCGGCCTCCTGACAGAGCTCGCGGAGTTCTTCCAGGCTGGCGACGCCCTTGCTCGCCATTTTCTTCTTCATCATGGAGGTCATCATCCCCTCCATACCCGGCAGCGCCGTCAGCAGGGTCGGGAACCACTTGTCCATACCCATCGGCATCGGCATGCCGGGATTGCCCAGCGGTGTCACCTTCAGATCCAGGTCTTTCTTCAACAGCTGCAGACCGTAGAACGTGAAAAAGATCTCTGTCTCGTAACCGAGTGCGGCCGCCGTGGAGGCCAGAATGAATGGCGGGTAGGCCCAATCCAGCGAGCCCTTGGTTGCGATGATGGCGAGTTTCTTTTCTTCCATCGTTTCCCTCCTAGCGTCGGGATGTGAATCTGCCCAGAGGCTGATCAGGCCTTCTTGATGAGGAACTGGAATTTGCCGCCCTCTTCCTTGGACTCCATCAGTTCATTGCCGGTCTGACGGGCGAAGGCCTCGAAGTCCTTCACGGAGCCGGGATCGGTCGCGATGATATGCAGCACCTTGCCGGCCTCCATGCCGGCCAGGGCCTTCTTCGCCCGCAGGATCGGGAGCGGGCAGTTGAGACCGCTTGCATCCAGTTCTTCGTCGAAATCAGCCATGGGCAACCTCCGGTATTCTCTGTTGTCGATGTCGTGGGAAAAGTGGTGGATTCTTATATTCGAAGCGTCTAAGAAACGCAAGGATCATATGATGCCGGCACGCTGCGGCCGCTGCGGCGCAGCGATCTCGAATCCCTCGCGCGCCCAGGCGATGATGCCGCCGCGCAGGTTGATCACGTTGCGGACGCCCTGCTGACCTAGAAAGTTGCAGGCATGATAGGAGCGTGCCCCGCTGCGGCAATAGAGAACGACGTCCTTGTCCTTGGGCAATTCGTGCATGCGCAGCGGGATCAGATGCATCGCGAGGTGCTCGGACCCGGGCAGCACGCCCTGTGCAAGCTCCGCGTCACTGCGGATGTCGATCAGCGCGACATCGTCGCCGGCGTCGATTCGCGCCTTCAGCTCCGCTGCCTCGATTTCATTTACCAACATTGCGACCCCGCAAAAGTGTTGTCGGCTCGGCTAATCGTTGTAGTATATTAATATTTCCTCATATAAGTCAATGCGCCGAACCGCCGGCGCGACCACAGCCGAGGGTTTGCGCAGCCATGCAGCACCTACCGATATTCCTGTCCCTGACGGACCAGTTGTGTGTCGTCGTCGGCGGCGGCGAGATCGCGACCCGCAAGGTCGCGTTGCTGCTGCGCGCGGGCGCACAGGTTCGGATCGTCGCCCCCGCGCTCTGTCCCAACCTGGTCAGGTTTCGTGACGAAGGCCGCATCGAGCACGTCGCGCGCGCCTACCGGGAGGGCGACCTCGACGACGCCTCGCTTGCGTTTGCGGCAACCGACGACGAGCAGGTCAACCATCGGGTGGCCGCGGCCGGCCGCGTCCAGCGTGTCCCGGTCAACGTGGTCGACAACCCGGAGGACGGCAGCTTCATCATGCCGTCGATCATCGACCGCTCGCCGGTCGTGGCCGCGGTGTCGACCGGCGGTGCATCGCCGGTGCTCGCTCGGCT
>CBDTXT010000165.1:0-6833 GCA_965364465.1 uncultured Chromatiaceae bacterium | reverse complement strand
CGCCTCGGCATACAGGCCCTTCAGCCGATCGAGCATGAAACCGTATACGGCCTCGGCGGCGCCGGTCTGCTTCAGCTTGCCATCGAGACGCTCTTCCGCCTCGGCGAGCAACGCCTTCAGGTTCAGCGGTAGCGCGTGTTCCCGCAATATACGCAACGCGCCCAGCGCGGCGCGGCGCAGCGCGAACGGATCCTTGTCGCCGGTCGGCTTCATGCCAATGCCGAAGATTCCAACCAGGGTGTCGAGCCTTTCTGCCAGCGAGATGGCAATGCCGGTGGGGGTCTGAGGGAGTTGGTCGCCGGAGAAACGCGGCATGTAGAATTCATCCATGGCCAGCGCCAACTCTTGCGGCTCGCCATCGCGCTGCGCCTGGTAGCGACCCATGATGCCCTGCATCTTCGGTAACTCGAACACCACTTGTGTCATCAGGTCGCAGCGACTGAGTTCGCCAGCGCGTAACGCCAGCGCCGGATCCCCACCGATCTTGTCCGAAATGTGCGCCGCCAAGGTGGCCACCCGGGCGGACTTTTCATGCATGTTGCCCAAGTCCTTTTGAAACACCACGTGTTCCAGCTGTGACTTGTGGTCCTCCAGGCGCCTTCGACCGTCTTGTTCCCAGAAGAACATTGCGTCGGCCAGTCGTGGCCGCACCACGCGCTCGTTGCCCTCGCGAATCACCTCCGGGTGTTTGCTATCGAGATTGGCGATCGTGATGAAGTGGTTCATGAGCCGACCATCGCCGGTGAACACAGGGAAGTACTTCTGGTTGCCCTTCATCGTCGCGACCAGGGCCTCCTGGGGAACGCTCAGGTAGCGCTCCTCGAACGTGCCGGCGATCGGCGTCGGCCACTCATTCAGCGCGGTGACCTCATCGAGCAGCGCGTCGTCGAGATCGGCTTCGCCTCCCAAATCTTTGGCTGCGCGCCTCACCTGCTCTTCGATACGCGAACGGCGTTTTCCGAAGTGAGTGATTACTTTTCCCAGAGACTCCAATACGTCGGCGTAATCTTCCGGATTGTATAGCGTGATCGCGTGCGGGTGATGGAATCGGTGCCCAAAGGTCACATTGCCTGCTTCCGCGTCGAGTAGCCGGCACGGGACCACCTGATCCCCGTGCAGGAACAGCAGCCAGTGCACCGGGCGCACAAACTGTGCATCCGAGTCGCCCCAGCGCATCCGCTTGGGTATCGGCAAGTTGTTCAGCGCATCTTCGGCAATCTCCGGCAGCAGCTCGATCGCCGACCTGCCCGGCTGCAGTACTTTGTAAGTGAGCCAGATGCCCTTTTCGGTTTCCAAGCGTTGCAGTTCGTCGACGGTGGTTCCGCAGGACCGGGCAAAACCCTCCGCCGCCTTGGTGGGTTTGCCAGCGTCGTCGAATGCCGCGCTCAGCGTGGGTCCCCGGCGCTCGATACTGCGGTCAGGTTGTGCCGCCGCGCAGTCGCGGACCAGCACGGCGAGGCGTCGGGGCGTGCAGTGGGCCTCGACCTCGCCATACGACACACCCGCGCCATCGAGGCCCTTGATGAAGCCCTCGGCAAGGGCATCAGACAGCGGTTTGAGTGCCAGTGGCGGCAACTCCTCGGTCCCCAGCTCGAAAAGCATATCGGCCGTGCGTATCGATGACTCAGACATTGGTCACCCCCGGGGTCACCAGAACCATCGGAAAGCCGAGTGCCTCTCGCGCCTCGTAGTAGGCCCGTGCCACCGCGCGTGCCAGCGCACGCACCCTGAGGATAAAGCGCTGGCGTTCCGTGACCGATATCGCATGCCGTGCATCCAGCAGGTTAAACGCATGCGAGGCCTTCAACACCTGCTCGTAGGCAGGCAATGGCAGACCGGCCTCGATCAGGCGCGTCGAATCCCGCTCACATTGATCGAACAACTGAAACAGGAAGCCCACGTCGGCATGTTCGAAGTTGTAGGCAGACTGCTCGACTTCGTTTTGGTGAAACACGTCTCGATAGGTCACTGGGCCCTGCGGGCCGTGTGTCCAGACCAGGTCGAACACCGATTCGACACCTTGCAGATACATCGCAATCCGCTCGAGGCCGTAGGTGATCTCGCCGGTCACCGGCCGGCAGTCCAGGCCGCCGACCTGCTGGAAGTAGGTGAACTGCGTGACCTCCATGCCGTTTAGCCAGACCTCCCAGCCGAGACCCCAGGCCCCCAGCGTCGGTGATTCCCAGTTGTCCTCGACGAACCTGATGTCATGCACCAATGGATCGATACCGAGCATTTGAAGTGAACCGAGGTAGAGATCCTGAATAGCCATCGGCGACGGTTTCATCACGACCTGAAACTGATAATAGTGCTGCAGCCGGTTCGGATTGTCGCCATAGCGTCCATCCGTCGGTCGACGCGAGGGCTGCACATAGGCGGCGTTCCAGGGTTCCGGCCCGATAGCGCGCAGGAAGGTTGCGGTGTGGAAAGTGCCCGCCCCCATCTCCATGTCGTACGGCTGAAGAATCGTACAGCCCTTTTCGGCCCAGTACTGTTGCAGGGCGAATATCAGGCCCTGGAAAGTGGATACGTCCGGCAGATTGCTCATGATCGAAACGGCGCTGGCAGGTTGCTTTGAAAGCCCTCCAGTATACAGCGGCAACGGGGGACTATCTCGATAATGTGGCGCGTCCATAATGCTGGTGGCTGACCCGATGAATGAGCCACACAAGGCCCTGGCATGGATATCCGGTGGGTTGGACCCGCTGCCGGCCGGCGGCTTTTGTTGTCTGACCGATCCGAACTGCACGATCTGGGTCTGGGACCTCCGGGGCTCACGCGGGAGTCTGCATTTACGAGCCGGACGACATCTTGCTGTTCAAGGTCGTCCGTCACATTCGCCCGACGGCACATTTCAAGCTGATCGTCCCTCGCGAGGTGGGCGAAAGCCGTTTTCCCGCCGGGTGTCCCAAGCAGTTCCCAAGTCTCAAGATGTTGAGCCATCGCGGGCCTTTTGCGCTGCTCGACGGCGCCCCGGGGCCTGCCCGACATCGCGTTGGTCGCGCGCATCCTAGGCCGTTAACGCCAAGGGCGCGATGCGGCGCAGGCGGTGCTCGAGTTCCGGGACCTCGAACGCGAAGCCACCGCGATCAGGGTCACGCCGATGGATCCTGACCAAATGCCCCGCGATTGGCTCCTGTGATCACCATGTTGGGCGCGCATGTCTGCGGCCGATCTCGGTTATCATGCGGTGCCATGGCGACACCTGATGAAACCATCGACTGCCAGCGCCTGCGCTACCCGATGCCGGTCACCCGGGTGCAGGATCGTGTCGAGGGGCTGCCCGCGGGCGACCGGCTGACCGCGATCTGCACCAACCCGGGTGTGCTCGAGGACATACCGGCCTGGCGTCGCGTCTCTGGGCGCGAGCTGCTGTCCACCGCGGACCGGAACGGAAAGTTTCTGGTGACGCTCTGCGTCGGGCGGCATCTAGACCAATGACCGGATCGCACGCCCATCATCACCGTGTCACCGCACATGAACAGCGTACCGAGCGCGGCCGCGAGACGCGCACCGTCGCGCTGGTCAGCGGCCTGGTCAACCTGCTGCTCTCGATTGCACAGATTGTGATCGGTCTGATCGCCAATTCGGCGGCCCTGGTCGCAGACGGCATCCACTCCGCCTCCGATCTGCTGTCAGATGGCCTGGTGTGGTTCGCTGCGCGCCACGCCTCGATGGCCCCGGACGAGGACCATCCCTACGGCCACGGCCGTTACGAGACCGCAGCAACGCTGGGTCTGGGGATTCTGCTGGTCCTGGTTGCGCTGGGTATCGTATGGGGCGGCGCGGAGCGCCTGCTCGACAGCGATCGGCCGATCCCCGGCACACTCGCATTGCTGGTGGCCGCGGCCGGTATCGCTGCCAAGGAGGGGCTGTACTGGTACACGATCGCGGTCGCCAAGCGCTTGAACTCGGCAATGCTGCGCGCGAATGCCTGGCACCACCGCTCCGATGCGATGTCCTCGGTCGTCGTATTGATCGGTGTCGGCGGTGCAGTACTCGGCTTCGGCTACATGGACTCACTGGCCGCGATCGTGGTCGGCATCATGGTTGGCAAGATTGGCTGGGATCTCGGCTGGAGTGCATTGACCGAACTGGTGGACACCGCGCTGGACGAGGACGAGGTCGGAGAAGCCAAGCGTGTCGTGATGGCGATCGACGGCGTGCGGTCCGTCCACATGCTGCGGACACGGCGGCACGGGGCCGAAGCCAGCGCCGATGTGCATGTGCAGGTCGCGCCAAGGCTGTCTGTTTCCGAGGGCCATATGATCAGCCAGGCTGTCGAAGACCGTATGATCGAGCAGGTCGAGTCGATTACCGACGTGACCGTGCACATCGACCCGGAGGATGACGAAGATGCGCCTACCTGTGCCGGGCTTCCGCTGCGGGCCGAGGCCCTCGAGGCCCTCGACAAGGCGTGGAACGCGGCGGGCACCCCGCTGGTGCCGCACGAGACCCGGCTACACTATCTGTCGGGCAAGATCGACGTCGAATTGATCCTGCCGCTGTCACACTATGTGGACCGACCGACGACGGACCAGCTGCGTGCGCGCCTCGAAGCCGTTGCGGAGGACTTCCCGTGGTTCGGCGGCTTGCGCCTGCTCTACGAACAGCACGGATTTGGTGCAGAACATTGAGGCACTGCACCTTTCTGGTGCTAAGCTGATCCCCGGCCTTGGCTACTCGCGCCAGCCCTGGTGCCCCAATCTAGGTCGGATTTAGGCCCAAGCGGATGATTTGAATGCAGTAAAGATGCCCTCGCGGCCCTCCTTCGGGGCTGTTGCGCTGTGAGGGCAGAGACCATCAATGGGAGTGGCACGGATTCTGCCTCCCAACCACCATGCCGCTGGTCGGGTCCGGTTGACCTGCGTGGCAGTCCAAAGCAACCGCTGTCGTGCCGGCAGCCGCACTCACCGCTACTTCTGGAGAGATCGAGAATGTCCGCAAAAGACGTCCTGAAAATGATCAAGGACAATGACGTCAAGTACGTCGACTTCCGTTTTACCGACACCCGCGGCAAGGAGCAGCACGTTACCGTGCCCGCCTCCGTCGTGGATGAAGACCTGTTCGAAGAGGGCAAGATGTTCGACGGATCGTCGATTGCCGGCTGGAAAGGCATCAACGAGTCCGACATGATTCTGATGCCCGAGGCCGCTACGGCCGTTCTCGATCCGTTCACCGATGAAGCCACCGTCAACCTGCGTTGCGATATCCTCGAGCCGTCCACGATGGAAGGCTATGAGCGGGACCCGCGCTCGGTGGCGAAGCGGGCCGAGGCCTACCTGGCATCGACAGGTGTGGCCGACGCCGCGTACTTCGGCCCGGAGCCCGAGTTCTTCGTGCTCGACGACGTGCGTTGGTCCATCGATATGTCGGGCTGCATGGTCAAGATCGACTCGCAGGAGGCCGAATGGAACTCCGAACGAGTCTATGAAGACGGCAACATCGGCCACAGGCCGGGCGTCAAGGGTGGCTATTTCCCGGTCCCGCCGGTCGACTCCCTGCACGATCTGCGTGGTGCGATGTGCGATGCGATGGAGGAGATGGGTGTCCCGGTCGAGGTGCACCATCACGAGGTCGCGACCGCCGGTCAATGTGAGATCGGGACACAGTTCTCAACGCTGGTGAAGCGCGCCGACTGGGTCCAGATCCAGAAGTACTGTACCTGGAACGTGGCCCATGCCTATGGCAAGACCGCGACTTTCATGCCCAAACCGATCGTTGGTGACAACGGCTCCGGTATGCATGTGCACCAGTCCTTGGCCAAAGACGGCACCAACATCTTCGCCGGTGACCAATACGGTGGTTTGTCGGAAACTGCGCTCTACTATATCGGCGGTATCATCAAGCATGCGCGTGCACTGAACGCGTTTACCAATGCGTCGACGAACTCGTACAAGCGCCTGGTCCCCGGCTTCGAGGCGCCTGTGATGCTCGCGTACTCGGCACGTAACCGATCAGCCTCAATTCGTATTCCCTGGGTTGCCAGTCCGAAAGGTCGTCGCGTCGAGGTGCGTTTCCCTGACCCGACCGCCAACCCCTACCTGGCGTTCGCGGCAATGATGATGGCCGGTCTGGACGGTATCCTGAACAAGATCCATCCGGGTGATGCGGCGGACAAGGACCTCTACGACCTCCCGGCAGAGGAGGCCCTGGCGATTCCCACCGTGTGTCACAGCCTGGACCAGGCACTCGATGCGCTCGATGCCGACCGCGACTTTCTCAAGGCGGGTGGTGTGTTCACCGACGATCTGATCGATGGCTATATCGCACTCAAGATGGAAGAGGTCACCACGATGCGGATGACCACGCACCCGGTCGAGTTCGACCTCTACTTCAGCCTCTGAAGTCTCGACCGACCGAGCATGGCCCCGTCGATCGTCGACGGGGTCTTTCATTCCCACGCTCCGGCGACAGGGTGCCCGCTGTGCGCATTTTCGAGTCGCAAGCACCGGGTTGCTGCACTATGCTAGCGGCATGATCAGAGTCGTACTGTGTGTTTCATTCCTGCTGCCGGGCCTGGCCGAGGCGGTGATTTGCAAGACTGTGGATGCCGACGGTGTCGTGGGCTACACGGACGTCCCGGCCGGGGAATGCGTCGAGCGGGTCAAGCTCCCCGACTATTCGCGCTACGAACCGCGGCCGATCCCCCAGACCCAAAACGCCCCGGCCCGGCCGTCCACCGAGGACAGCGATGCGGCTGACCGGTTCGAGGGTTACCGATCGATAGAAATCGTCCAGCCGGAGGCCAACGGCACAGTGCGCAGCAACGAAGGTATCGTGCCGGTTGCGGTCGTGCTCTTTCACGACGACTACTCTCCGCCGAGCGGGGT
>CBDTXT010000164.1:0-6845 GCA_965364465.1 uncultured Chromatiaceae bacterium | reverse complement strand
CGCGAGAAGACGGCCATGGCTACTCCGGTATCCGGTCGCTGGCGAGGTTCAGTCGGTCGAGCGGTTGCCCTGCGAGGTCCGCCCGGATCAGCTCTGCCGCCCTGGAGCGCACGCGCGCAGGCAGATCGGCCCAGTCGATGGGTTGGGTGAAGTCGGGGCCGCGAAAGGCGTCGAGCCGCAGCCCGTTCGCGTCGATCTCGATCAGGGTGAAGCCGCGGGGGGAGCGTTCCGGCGACCCGATGAGCTTGCGCGGACCCGCGCCGAGGCAGGACTGGCTGACGAGGTGCAGGCCGTCCTTGTGGCCGGGGTAGAAGGCGTGGTGGTGGCCGCTGAGATAGAGGTCGAGGCCCGCGTCCCGCAGCAGGCGCTCGAGCTCGGGGTCGCCGATGAACTCCCGCTCCCTCTGCTGTGCGAAGGGCCACAGCGGCACGTGACTGAACGCGATACGCCGCTCGTGGCGAGGGCCGAACCGCGCGAGCACCCCGCGGAGCCAGTCCATCTGCCCGCCGGGGAGGTGCCCGAGGGTCGTGGCGTCGAGGGAGACGAACAGGGTGCCGCCCGCAGAGAAGGCGTAGTAGTAAGGGTAGTGGGTGTCGTCAAGGAACCGGAGCGCAGGCTTTCTCGCCCCCCATTGTTCCCCGTACAGGCGCCGCTCGAGCTCGAAGCCCGGGTAGGCGGAGCCGTCGTGGTTGCCGGGGGTCACGGCAAGCGGGACACCGGCCGCGCTGAGAGGGGTGGTCACCCGGGCATGAAACGCTGCCCACATGGCCTCGACCCGCTCCTGCGGGAGGTGGGGCTTGCGCTGGCCGGCCACCATATCGCCGGTGCTGATCACGAGGTCCGGCCGCAGCTCCAGGATGCGCTCGACGGCCCCGTCGACGGTGGACTCGTAGCGGGTGGAGCCGTACGACCCGTTCAGATCCGAGATCACCGCCACCCGCAGGGAACCCGCGGCCGCGTGGCCGACGCCGGCCAACAGGAACAGGACCGCGCAGACGAGGATCGCATAGCTTGCCCGCACACCCGGCGTCGGGTCCTCGACTCCCCGTCCCACCGGCCGCGCTGACGGTTTACCGCTTGTCACGGCTGGTCGCAGTCGATCTTGCGCGGCTTGGCCTTACCGGCGGCCAGGAAGCCGTCAGGGTCCAGGTCGAAGCGAAGCTTGCCCGCCCTGCAGCTTGCCCGCAGGATGTCCGCCGCCCGGTGAGTGTTTGCGACGGTCTGTTCGAGCTGGGCATCGGTCAGTCCGAAGGTATCTCGCACGTAGGCGTAGCGCTTGCCTTCGGCCTCGAAGTCCTTGTCCAGCGCGATGAGCCGGCGATAGGTCTCGGGATTGTAGTGGCGGATCTTCTCCAGCATCCCGGTCTTCTTCGCGAAGTTGGCATACTTGCGTTTGCCGCCCGCGTCGTTGTCGTTGAGCCAGGTGCGTTTGATGAACAGAGGCCGATGGCCGGCGATCGACGCGGGGGGGCTCTCCGCTACGGCCTTCGACCGTTTGACCTCGCCGCCCTCTGTCCAGTGCCAGTAAGGGACGTAGTCGATGTTTCCGACACGGTCCTGCTGGCTGAAGATGAAGTCGAGCAGGGTGATCTCGGTGAGGTCCTGCATCCAGTACACCATCTGGGCGTCGGATACGCCGCCACGCATCGCCTTCTTCAGGGCGGGATCGCGTTCGGCCCCGGCGATTCCCTCTGCGATGGCCTCGTTCAGCGGTTTGTCGCTGCGCAGGGCACGGTAGGGGGCCGTCTCCTGGAAGTCCCGGTTTTGGCCCTCGCCCCAGCCGGACCGCCGGGTGCCGTTGATCTCAGGACCATAGCGTCTCCCCCTAACGTGGTGCAGCACGCCGTATATCCGGGTGCGGTCCGCGGTGAACAGCTCGTCGGTCTCCGGATAGGCCTCGGGGTTCTTCTCCACCGCATCGAGCTCCTGCCAGGCCGCGTGGTTCATCCGCAGCGACTTCTTTGCCGCGGAAAGCTCGATGCCGCGGCGGGTGACCCGTTGCTCGTGAACCTTGCGGTCGATGCTGCGGTAGACGCTGACGGGGACCTGGATCGATGCGTCCAGATAGCGGGCAAAATGATAGTAGAGCAGAGAGGCGGTAGAGAAGGTTGCGCTGGTGCCCTTAGCGTTCATGGTGACCTTGAAGTTCGCGGGCGGACCGTCGGCCTCGCGCACCACCACCTCGCCGCGGGGACAGACCTTGGCCTCGAAGCCCTCCTGGTCACCGGCATAAGGACCGGTCGTGATCTCGTAGACGAAGGTGCCGGGGCTGGTGCTGCGCAGCTTGGGGCAGATTGCCACCCGTACGTCGTAGATGTCGATTCCGCACAGGGACTTCTCCTTCGCCCGGTCCTCGGCCGAGTAGACGCCGCCGGGCATCCCGGTCAGCGCCACGCAGGTTTCAGTGACGCCGTTGGGCGAGACGAACGTGAATCTGTCGCCGGCGACCTCGTCAGTTGCCTCGGCCGTGGTGGCCAGGGAGACGAGAACCAGAGCGGCGGAACTGAGCCACGGGTGACGCATGCGCATCTTCCTTCGATGAGCGGGCAGTGTGGGGTCCGGCGGCGGCCGGCGCAAAGGGAGGTCAGACCTCTGGGCCGGACTTTCCGCCGAGGGTGTTGCCGGGGACCAGCAGCCGGGCGAGCATCACCACGGAGCTGAATCCCTGGGTGGCCTGATGGGAAACGGCGAGCGAGATGCCGATACCGACAACGACGATCCCGAGCAGCGTCCACCAGCCGGGCAGGCCGATGTCGCGGATGCGTTTTGCCCTCAGGTTGGCCCCGACGAACAGTAATGCTCGCGAGTATAACCGAGATGAGAATCAGGGCGGGTACGCCGAGCGTATCGCGTAACCCGGGACCGTTGCCGGGGGGTGCCCGCTGTTCTGCGATACTCAGATGCTACGGTCGCTGTGAAATGTTTTCATTCGCCGCAGGCGCCCTCGGTCAGGTAGCGCCCGGCCACCCAGCCGGTGGTCCCCTGATATTCGACCTTGCACCAGCGGGGATTCTCTTTCAGCCGTTCGGCCTTTTGTTCCTCGGACAGCTCCGTGAATTCCTGGAAGGTCAGACCACCCTGGCAGCCGAGGTTGCGGACGCAGGTCCCTTCCGGCGGGATCTCGCCAACCTTGGCCGCATGCGGGTCCGGCTGCACGCGGATGTTGAGCACGTCGCCGGCGGCGACACCCGTCACCGCGTAGAAGTCGGGGCCGTCCGCCTCCGCGCGGGCAGTCGCGCAGGTCAGCCCGAGCGCCGCGGCGGCAAGACAGCGGACGACCCTGTTGCTCATCGGACCTGGCATGTCATCTCCTCCCCGAACCAGTTGAGCATTGCCTCGCCATGGTGTTCCCAGAATGACACGTTCGCGGCCTCGTACCTGGCTCCGCTGCCGGAGGGGCCCAGGAAGGCGATGACCTGATCGGTCCCGTCATGCCCCAGCGGGGTGAGCACCACCGTTGACGGGTCCGTTTCGCGGTAGAATACGGCGGCCAGGTGGAAGTCGCCACACGCGTAGCTGATCGTCGACGGGACCACGAAGTCGCCGTAAGCGATCTGAAGCTCGGCGATCCGGTGCCGGTAGTCCGTCTCGACGCATCGGCGCACGTCTTCGGCCTTCCAACAGTCGTTGCGGCCCTCGACCCAGCCGCGCTGGAGCGGGCGCGGGTCCTCGTAGTTCTGTTCCTTGAACTTCCTCAGCGCAGTCGCGTAGACCTCGGCGAGCTTTCGGTCCAGCGCGGCGAGGCCTGCATCCTTACAGACCATTTCCTCGACCGCACCTTTGGCCTTGGCGCAGTCAAAGCTCGGCTCCGCCGCGAGCGACGACGTGGTCGCCACAAGGATACCAATCGAAGCGATCAAGCTTGCGGACTGGCGCAGAGCGTATTGCGCGTTTCTGAACATATGGACCACGCCTCGCCGCTCCGGCGGGTTTGCGACCATTCAGCAGGCGGACTGCGGAGCGAGCAGAAATGCCAGCCATCGCATAGTGTAGGCCAGATTCATCAGTCCGATCTTCACTGCTGCGCTGACCTTGCCCTTGCTCCGCACCAGGATACTGCCCTGGCGCGTGTGCTGATCGCCGAAGACATACCCGACCCGGGCACGGACCTTCGAGCGCCGGTGGTTGGTCGCCTGCGTCTGTTTGTCCAATGCACGCCGGCTGCTGCGCTTGCGGTGCAGCCGGCGCTTGTAACCCCGCTCGCGCAACTGCTCCCCGCGCGCCTCGGACCGGTAGCCCGAGTCCGCCCAGAGGGACTGATCGCTGTTTTCTTCGTCCAGCAACCCATCGAACACCTGGCTTTCGTGCACGCTGGCATCCGTCACCGCATAGCGTCGGATCTGCTTGTGCTCCTTGTCGATGTTGACGTGGTCCTTGTCATCGTCATCGCTCTTGCCGTCCTTGTTGGTCCAGCGCGCATCCTCGTCCTTCCGCCGCCTCATGTTCGGCTTGTCGTCCCAACGCTCGGGCGTCCCGCCTGACTTGAGGCGCGAGGGGCTTTCCAGTCCACGATGCCATCCAGCCGCGGCAGGGGATCGCCCAGCTTTTCCAGGTTCGCCAGCCGATCTTCGTCGCAAAAGAAGCCTGGTTGCATGCGATCCGTCCCGTGGCTGCTATCCTGCCCGGATTGGGGAATTGTGCAAGATGCCCTACACTTCCGGACTTCTGGCTGGGAAAATTGAAAATTCGCTCGGTTGATTTGGGGGTCTCGTATGACTGAATTCGGTCGTTTGTTCGCTGCCGTGGTTGCTTCAGCCGCTGTAATGGTGGCGGGTGGATGCGTGTCTCAGAAGGACAGCATGATTAAAGAAGGTTACCCATTGGCATACGCCGAGGGATTTGATGACGGTTGTCACAGCGGCAATAAAGCTGGCGGAAGTCTATTTGACGAGTTCAAGAAAGACGTTAACCGATTCGACCGTGACAGACAGTATGCACAAGGGTGGTCTGATGGATTCAGACAATGCGAATCCGAGCAAGAAGCCATTGAACGGCAGACACGTATGGCCCTCGAACGACAAAATCTGAATGAGCAGCGAAAGCAGGATCAGTTGAACGAGCAATACCGCCTCGAGAAAGAAGTGCTGAAGGGTGTAGATACATCAAACTTCAAATACCTGAAGTAACCCGGAGACGGTGCGCTTGCCACATCCCCGGGGTCGAGTCCGGGCGGCCCACCAATCGCTCAGCCTTCGATGACCTATCGCGTTGACACCATCGGACGGGAACCCCCTGGTGGATGCGGTCACCGTGACCTGGTGCCTTGATATGACAACGCCACCCTTCCCTGAACAGGAGTGCCAATGGCAAAACCCAATTACTCTTTCGAGAAACGCCAGCGCGAGCTTGCCAAAAAGAAAAAGAAGGAAGAAAAAAGGCTAAAGAAACAGTCTTCGGAAGACGCACCCAAACCGGCAGACGATTAGCTCCACGCCTGCCTCAGCCCGTCGGCCGCCGCGGATGCAGATTGGTCACCTCGAGCCCGCCCTCGAGCGTTTCACCATGCCACATGGCCATGCTTTCCAGGCAGGCCACAGCGGGGACCGTCCGGGGAGCCTTGGGGGATGGCGGCGGGTCGCCGGGTACAGCAAGTAGCGTTGGGCAATCAGGCCAGAGTCACGTTCGCAAACACCAGGACACCCCCTTGAGCCAACGTCCCAGGACAAGATTCGCCCTTACCGGATTCAACTCGATGTAGGCGGAGCAGATTCGAAGATCGTTAAAAGGGTCGGTCGATCAGCGCCTGACCACTTGGGCAACACCAGTCACAGCCACCAGCATGCCGGCGATGGCGAGCAGGCCCAGGTTTTCGTCGAACAGCAGAAAACCGAGCACGGCGGTCAGTGGTGGCGTCAGGTAGAACAGACTGGTGACGCGGGCTGCCGAGCCGTGTTTGATCAATACCATTAGCAACATCACTGCCCCAATGGAGAGCACAAGGATCAGCCAGCCGAGGGCGAACAGGAATTCGCCGGTCCATTGGATCTCGCGGGTTTCGAACAGCAGGGAGCCCAGGCCAAACACGGTCGCGGCCGAGAGGTACTGAATGGTGGTGCCACTGATCAGATCCATGTCCGTGCAGAAACGCTTCTGATACACGGTGGCGATGGTGATTCCGACCAAGGCGGTGAGAATCGCGGCAATGGCGAGGAATGACAGATCACTGCCGCCACCGGTCCTGTCCAGCAGCGTCATGGCAGCGCCGACGAAGCCCAGTAGTAGGCCGGACCATTGCCTCAGGGATACGGATTCACGCAGCGCAATCTGCGCCAGGATGGCGGTCAGAATAGGCTGCAGACCAACGATTAAGGCCGCAATTCCCGTCGGCATGCCCAATTCGATGGCGTAGAACACACCACCGAGGTAACAGGCATGCAAAAGGAAGCCGACCAAAGCAATATGGCCGGTATCTATCCAACGCGCAGGCCAGCGAGATCTGAGCACAAGACCGACCACTCCCAGCACGGCGGCGGTGATGGCCAGACGAATGCCAAGGAAGGTGAAGGGTTCCGAATAGGGCAGCCCGAGGCGCGCACCGATGAACCCCGTGCTCCATAGCATCACGAAGGTGGTCGGAATCAGTATCTGCGCAGTCTGCGTCTGCATGGTATGCCGAAAGTGCGAAAAACAGGGCGCCACCTTGCGTCAAAGTTCGTCGGTTCGCCAGTAGACAGCGGTCGAAAAACGATATCAGCGTTGTCGATGACGTAGCCTGGTGTTGCAGATTGTTTATCTGGTCAGTGAGCGTTTCCTACCGCGTTAAGGGCAATGGCACTTACTTAACGGCAATGGCACTTACTTAACGGTGATCGTCGGGTAGTTGGCCCACCGACAGGGGTCATTTC
>CBDTXT010000163.1:0-6862 GCA_965364465.1 uncultured Chromatiaceae bacterium | reverse complement strand
ATTGAGCTATGTCATGGGTATGGCGATCGTCTATACCGGTGCGGGGATTGTCGCGGTCGCGGCCGGCGCTCAGGTGCAGGCTGCGTTCAACCAGCCCTGGGTCCTGAGCATTTTTGCCGGGCTGTTCGTGTTGCTGGCATTCGCTATGTTCGGTGGTTACGACCTGCAAATGCCAAGCGGCATCCAGAGCAAACTTGCCGGCATCAGCAATAACCAGAAAAGCGGCACAATCGTCGGCGCATTCATTATGGGAGCGTTGTCGTCTCTCATTGTTACAGCCTGCGTCGCACCCGCGCTGGCTTCCAGCGCCCGCACCTGCGGCGCCCCGCCGCGCTCGCGCCGCTCGAGTTCCTCGAACAGATCCAAGATCGAGGCCAGTTTGCCCTCGGAGCGCGCGGGGGCACCGAAGCGGTCGTCCATCAGCGGTCGCCGCACCGCCGTTGCGCGCGCACCGATGCTCACCAGCCCGAGCGTGGCATCCAGTGCTGGCTCACCGAGCGCGCCACACGGCAGCAGGCCGAGCAAGGGCACGCGGGCCAGCGTGACCAGTTTGCGCACCGGTGACACGACCGCGCGCCGCGAGACCGAATCGCAGCGACGTCGCCGGATCTCCCACCCGATCTCGGCATACAGCAGCCGCGCCGCGTACATCGCGGGCCGACAACGCAGCGGCAGCTGCGCTATGCCGCTGTCGGCTCGACGGTAAAGGGTATCCGCCTCCCCGAGCACGCGCTCGATCACATGGCCCAGCGCCGGGCTGAATTCCGGTCGCGCCAGAAAAGCCTCCGAATCGACACCGGCGTCCAGCAGCCAGTCTTGCGGCAGGTAAAGACGTCCGGCACGGGCGTCCTCGCCGACGTCCCGGGCGATATTAGTCAGTTGCATCGCGACGCCGAGATCGCAGGCCCGCGCGATTACGTCATCTCGGCGGACACCCATCAGCAGCGCCATCATTGCGCCAACGGTGCCGGCCACCCGGGCGGAATAATCCAGCACTTCGCCGAAGTCTCGGTAGCGTCGGCCCTGTGCATCCCATCCGAAACCCTCGAGCAGCGCATCCAGCAGTTCCCGCGGTATCCCGTGTTGCGCGACGACCGCGGCCAGCGCGCGGTCGGCGCTGCAGTTCAGAGGCCGACCCGCATACAGCGCATCGAGCCGCCGGCGCAGCGCCGGCAACACCCGCTGCGGGTCCGGCACGCCGTCGATCGCGTCATCGGCGATGCGGCAGAACGCATACAGGGCCGATGCCGGTTCGCGGAAACAGGCCGGCAGCAGATAGGCCGCAGCATGAAATGAACGCGAACCGACACGCAGCTGCTCGCGGCAGTCGTTCAAGTCCGCGGGGCTTGCGTCAGCCATTTCAATGGATCGTATGAGCATCGGGAATCACCTTGTCGAGCACACGGGCCGAGGAGAGCACGCCGGGAAGTCCGGCGCCCGGGTGGGTGCCGGCACCGACGAAATACAGCCGGTCGATGTCCTCGCTGCGATTGTGGGGACGGAACCAGGCGCTTTGCATCAGCAATGGCTCGAAGCTGAATCCGGCACCGCGGTACGAATACAGCCGGTCCTGAAAATCCTGCGGGGTGGTCACCCTCGAGGTCATCAGCTGTGCCTCAAGACCGGGCAACAATGTGTCGCTCAAACGTTGCGCGACCGCGGCCCGATAACGCTCGGTCTGCGTCGTCCAGTCCACGTCGCCGCCGAGATTCGGGACCGGCGACAAGGCATAGAACGCATCGCATCCGGGTGGTGCGACACCCGGGTCGGTCGCGGTCGGACGGTGCAGGTACAAACTGAAGTCGTTGCTCAGTATCTTGCGGTCGAAGATGTCCTGTAACAGTTCCTTGTAGCGGGGTCCGAGCAGGATGGTGTGGTGGGCGACATCCTCGTAGCGCCGCCGGGTTCCGAAGTACCAGACGAAGAGGCCGTTGGAATAACGGCTGCGCTCGATGCGGCGATTGGTCCAGCGACGCCGCGCGCCTTCCGGCACCAGATGTCGGTAGGTCCATGCCGAATCCGCATTCGACACCACGACGTCCGCCCGAACGGTCTGGCCGCCGGCCAACCGGACGCCGGTCGCCCGGCCATGCTCGACCAGGATCTCGGCGACCTCGGTGTTGAGAATGATTTTGCCGTGCTGTCCCGCAATCAGCCCCTGCATGCCTTCGACGATGCGTGCAGTTCCGCCGATCGCCGAGTAAACGCCCCAGTGCCTCTCCAGATAGGAGACCAGCGCATAAATCGAGGTCACCGCGAACGGGTTGCCGCCGATCAGCAACGGATGAAAGCTCAGCACCACCCGCAGGCGCGGGTCCTTCACATAGCTCGAAACCATAGCGTAGACACTGCGGTAACCGCGCAGGCGCACGATGTCGGGCAGGACACGCGCCATGTCGCGCCAAGTGTCGAACGGGATATCGCTCAATTGCTCGAAACCGACGCGGAAAATGGCCCGACTGGCCGCCAGATAGCGTTCGAAACCGGCCACGTCGCGCGCCGAGAAACGCGCGATCTCGCGCTTGGTGGCCTCCAGGTCGCCGTGATAGTCGAAGGTCTCACCGTCGTCGAAGCGTATGCGGTAAAACGGCGACATCAAGCGCAGCTCGACATCCTCGGCGAAGCGCCTGCCGCACAGTGACCACAGCTCCTCGAGCAGAAACGGCGCCGTGATGATGGTCGGCCCGGCATCGAAGGTGAAGCCGTCCTGTCGATGCACACCCGCGCGACCGCCGGGCACCGCGAGTTTTTCCAGCACCGAGACACGGTAACCGCGGGCGCCCAAGCGGATGGCCGCAGCGAGTCCACCGAAACCACTGCCGATCACGATCGCATGCGGCCTGCGCCGGGTCGCACCGGGCACTGCGGATACGTCGGGCATCGCAGTCATTAATAATTGACACCTTGATTGTCTATTACTTTTGACATTGTAGCAGCATCAAGCGGTGTCGGCGATCGCGAAGATGTGCTCGGCAAACCGCTCGGGCGCCTCCTCGTGCCCGAGGTGCCCCAAGCCCGGCAAAGCAAGGAAACGGCTCCCTGGCAACAGACGATGCAGACGCCGCCCCTCGGTCGGCGACACGGTGCGGTCGTTGTCACAGACGATCAGATACAGCAGCGGTGCGATCTTGTGCAACTGCCGTGAGAGCGACGAAAGATCCCAGCCGGCCATCATGCGCAGCGTGCCGGTGACATGGCGGGGAGAACGCATCAGGCGATGGTAGCGCGCGGCCATCTCGGGTGTCGGCGCCGAACCGGTGTCGCGCACCAGGCGTTCGACCAAACGCTGGTCGCCGGCGCGCCAGGCGAACAGGCGCGGCACCAGCGAGGACCCGGCCAGCAGTCTCGCGGCCGGCGTAAAAAATTGGCCGGCAAGACCACGCAGTGGCATCAGCGCCCCATTCAGGCTGACCAGTGCGGCCGGTGCGATGACATGCTCCAGGCACATCCGCGCCAACAACGCCGCGCCCGCCGAATGGCCGACGACCCATACCGGCCTGACCGCGAGGTGCTCGAGCAGCGCGGCCATGCTCGCCGCCATGCCGGGCAGCGACGCGCGTTCGGGAGAGACCAGCTGGCTGAAGGCATGGCCCGGCAGATCGGGCGCGATCACGCGGAAGCGCTGCGCCAACAGCGGGGCGAGGCCCGCCCAGGAATGCGTTGACGCGCCGGTGCCGTGCACCAGCAGTATCACCGGACCGCTGCCCATGTCCTGCAGATGCCAGGTCAACCCCCCGGCCGTCTCGAAGCGGCTGTGCTGCGCGTTCGGCCAGGACGCCGCCTCGCGGGTCCAGTCGAGATCGGCACCGCTGTCACGCGAGGATCCCATGCGCCTCCGCCCTAGCCGCTACCAAGGCGCCCCGGCGACACGCCGATCCCCGCACCCTGCATTGCTGCGGCGAGCCTTGCCGACTCCGAATGGGGCAGCGGCAGGTAGTGCCCCTGCAGCGCCTCGGCCAGGCGTTCGGCGCTCGCATGCGGCCTGGGCGACGTGTCGATCACCAGGCTCCTGACCCCGGCAAGACGCAGCGGCAGCGCGCTTTCCAGCGCATCCTCCAGGGCCTGCTCACGCCCCTGCGCGCCACGCAGCCCGACATTGGCACGCCCGTCCGTCAGGCACACCAGGGTCGGCGTTCCGCCGCGACGCAGCACCAGATCACTGAGTTCCGCGGCCGCCGCGATACCCGCGGCCAGCGGGGTGCCACCGCCGCCGGGCAGTGCGGCCAGGCAGCGCTTCGCACGAACCAGCGAGCGGGTCGGCGGAAGCAGCATTTCGGCCGTCTGGCCACGAAAAGCGATCAGGGCCACCTGGTCACGACGCACATAGCAATCCGCCAACAGCAGTTCCACCGCGCCCTTGGCCTCCGCGAGGCGATGTAGCGCGGCCGATCCCGAGGCATCCACGACAAAGATCGTCGTCGTCTCTGCGCGTTGCTTGAAGCGGGTCACGCGGAAGTCGTCGCGCCGCACGAGTACGCGGGGTGACCCGGTCGAATCGTTTTCGGACGGGTCCGCGCGACGCACCCGCTGCCACGGCGCCGCGGCACGCAGCGTGTCGATCAGGCTCAACCGCGACCCGCTGCGCGGGTCGCCACGGACCACACCCACCGGCCGACCGCGCAGCTTGCCGCGTTGCGCGGCCCCGGATTTCCCCGTTGCCTGGGCGCGCAAGCGCGGGCCCCGCCCGGCACGCAGACTATTGAGCAGATGCCCCGGAATGGCCGCCAACGCGGCATCGAGCACGCGATCCTCGAGCGCCTGATCGACCTGCGCGGATTCGTGCTCGTCCCCTTCCGCGGTACCGTCCTGCGGCGGCTCGTGCGCCCCCGATGGGCGGTCGTCGGACGCCGGTGCCTGCTGCGCCGGCGCCTCGTCCGGCACCGGCAATACCGTGGCACGCGGCGCGAGCACCAGGCGCGCCGCCGCGGCGAGATCCTCGGAGGAAACCACCGCGCTGCCGCGCAATGCCGCGGCGACCCGCGCAACGCGCCCCGCGAGCAGGCTGACACGCAGTGAATCGACGCCGAGCGCGAGCGCGGTGGCACAGAGGGTTTCGACACCCTCTGCGGCAAAGCGGACCGACGGCAGCCGGCGGCGCGCCGCGTCGACCCCTGCAGCTTCGAGGCCGCTGTCGGCGACATCGTGGATGCCGAATGGGCGCAGGTCGACCACCAACGCCAGCCGATCCTGCAACACCCCGGCGATCGCCTCGTCGTCGGCCGCCGACTCGTCGAGCGCGACGACGCCGATTTCAGCCCGCTCGCGCGCAGCGAGTCCGTCGCGCTCGAGCACGACCTCGGAGAAATCCATCACCGCGCCAAGATGGGCTACCGTGGAGCGACGGGCACGCTCAGCCATCACGAGCAACACGACGCCGCCTGCACTCTCGGCCAGCAATCCGCGCTGCGCGATCGGTCGGCCCGCACGCAGTGTCCCGGCCAGGTCGAGGCCGCCCAGCAGGCTGGATTCGCTCGCGTGCAGCGGGACACGACGCATCGGCGCCGCGGTCGGCAACAAGGCGCGCAGCCGTGCGAGCCAGACTTCGCGCACCGGCCCGGGCATCGCCTTGAGATGAATGCCGCCAAGGTAGGCCGGCACAACGGCCAGCAGCGCCGCAGCCAGCAGTGCGTCGTCCCAGCGCGGGGCGGTCGCCGGCGGCGTCTCGCTCATTCGCCGAACAACTCGGCCATCGCGCGGTCGACCCGGGTGCTGGATCCGGACTCGTCGAGCGGGTCGCGCCTTAGCCTATGGCGCAGCGCCGACGGCGCAACCCGTCGCATTTCCTCGGTGCCGACCGCGCGCTTGCCGTCCAGGCTCGCGAGCGCGCGTGCCGCGCGAATCAGCGTCAGCTCGCCGCGCAGGCCGTCGGTGCCCAGCCGCATGCACAGCTCGGCAGCCAAAGCAATCACCTCTGCCGGCGTCTCGACCTGATGCAGATTCTCGCGTGCCCTGGCGACGCGCCGCCGCACCTGGCCGTCCTTGCGTTTCCACCGTGCGACAAAACCCTCGCGGTCTTGCTCGAACGCGTCGCGCTGCTGGACGATCTTTACCCGGGTCGCCAGATCGTCCGGTGTGCGGACCTCGACCGAGAGTCCGAAGCGATCGAGCAACTGCGGGCGCAATTCGCCCTCTTCCGGATTGCCGCTGCCGACCAGTACGAACACGGCCGGGTGTCGAATGCTCAGCCCCTCGCGCTCGACCACGTTCTCACCCGAGGCGGCGACGTCGAGCAGCGCATCGACCAAATGGTCTTCGAGCAGATTCACCTCGTCGATGTACAGAAAGCCACGGTGTGCCCGGGCCAGCAGCCCCGGCTCGAAGGCCTTCTCGCCTCGGGTCAGCGCACGCTCCAGGTCGAGCGCGCCGATCACCCGGTCCTCGGTTGCACCGAGCGGCAGATCGACCACCGGCATCGGCACCTGGCGCGTCTTGAACGTCGCCCCCTTGCCGGCACACAGGCCGCACAAGCCCGGTTTGGCTGCCGCCGGATCGCAATTGTATGGACAGTTTTCGGCCACCGGCATTTTCGGCATCAGCGCGGCCAGGGCACGAATCGCGGTCGATTTGCCGGTTCCGCGGTCACCAAAGACCAGCACGCCGCCGACCGATTGATCGACCGCGGCGATCAGCAGTGCGAGTTTCATTTCTTCCTGGCCGACGATGGCCGAGAACGGGAAAGGCAGCGGCATGATGTCGCCTCGACTCTGGTCCGTGGGGATCGGGTGACGCGACGAAGCGCCCCCGGTTCGTCCCTCTTTTACGCGGCGGGCGACGTAAAGACAAGTGGACAACGAGCGCCCGCGCCCGCGCCCGTCTCGGTCCCGGTGAAGAACGCGCGGTCATTGCGTCGAACGCGAGCGGG
>CBDTXT010000162.1:0-6863 GCA_965364465.1 uncultured Chromatiaceae bacterium | reverse complement strand
GACGTTGCGCGTGCGGCCAGTTGCCGATAACGGTCGCTTGCGGCGAGGTACTGGCCGGCGGCGAGCAGTTCGGCCGCACGCGCCGCATCGAGTTGGTCGGCGCTGCTTGCCGGACGTTCCGGCATCTGGCCGCAGCCGGCTGCCAGCAGCAGCCAGGCGGCAATAATCAGGAGGCGTATCGGGGCTGCAGCTTGCATGGCGCATCGAGTGCGGTCAGGATGGGATGTCGAGTATCGAAGGTGGACCCAGAGGTGTCAAACACGGTGGGCCAGCTGTTTGTCGTCGCGACGCCGATCGGCAACCTCGACGACATCACGTTGCGTGCGATCGAGGTGCTGCGGCGGGTCGACCGGATCCTCGCCGAGGACACGCGGCACAGCCGGCGGCTGCTCGATCGTTTCGGCATCCGTTGTCCTATGCTGGCGCTGCATGAGCACAATGAGCACGAGGCCACGGGGCGCCTGGTGGACCGGCTGCTGGCCGGTGAGGCACTTGCACTGATCTCGGATGCGGGCACGCCTTTGATCAGCGATCCGGGATTTCCGTTGATCCGCGCCTGCCGCGAGCGGGGAATCGACGTCGTCCCGGTGCCCGGGGCAAGCGCGTTGATCGCCGCATTGTCCGTTGCGGGCCTGCCGACCGATCGTTTCCGCTTCGAGGGTTTTCCGCCGCGTCGTCAGCAGGCCCGCATCGCCGCCCTCGAGGCCCTGCGCCGGGAAAACGCGACCATGGTCTTTTACGAGTCGGCGCATCGCATTGTCGACACGCTGGCGGACATGCAGACGGTGTTCGGTGCGGCGCGGGCATGCGTCGTCGCGCGCGAACTCACCAAGCTGCACGAGACCGTGAGGCATGCCCCGCTGGGCGAAATGATCGGCTGGGTGACGGCCGACGCCGATCAACGGCGTGGCGAGTTTGTGGTGCTGTTGGCTGGCGCCGAGGATACTGCCGATGCTGCGGATGTCGACGATCTGCTCCGCGGCCTGCTCGATGAGCTGCCGGTCAGGCAGGCGTCGCGGATCGCAGCCCGTATCACCGGCCGGAAAAAGAACGCGATCTACCGCCGGGCGCTGGAACTGGTCGGCCGCTGAGCCCGATCGCACCGGCGCCGCGGCGCATTCGACTCGTGATCGAATCCGCCGGCGTCAGGGCTTGATGCGCGTTGCAGCGTCGACCCAGCCAACCGGGTCCCGGTCCGTCGCTCACGCGGCTTGTCAGCCGCGGCGCATTGCCCTAGTGTGATCGACGGAGTCGGCCAGACGGTCGCGGCCGCCACGCGGCGGCGGAGGAAAGTCCGGGCTCCCCAGGGCAAGAGGCCAGGTAACGCCTGGGCGACGCGAGTCGACGGAAAGTGCAGCAGAAAGCAAACCGCCGATGGCCCCGGATCCGTCCGGTGTCAGGCAAGGGTGAAAGGGTGCGGTAAGAGCGCACCGCGTCCGCGGTAACGTGGACGGCACGGCAAACCCCCTCTGGAGCAAGACCAAATAGGGAGGCGCGCCTTCGGCAGCCTGCGGCCCGCAGGTGTCTCCGGGTAGGTCGCTCGAGGCGTCCGGTGACGGACGTCCCAGATGAATGACCGTCCTCGACAGAACCCGGCTTATCGGCCGACTCCAATTCCCTTTTTCCGGGTCTTTTTCGGCCCGACGGGCCCGAATCGGCGGCCTTGCAAATCGTTTCGATCCCCTTACTTGATACTTCACTTTAAGTCGCGCGCTTAGCATGATGTTTTTTTTCTTTTTATTCTTTTTCTCCTCGTATCGTTCTAAGTCACTGACCTTTAAGAAAATTTCCGGTATTTCGGCTTGACCGGGTGGGGTCATGCACCTAGTATTGAACTTCAAGTGGGTAATTGTGGGGTTTCGGGGGGATATTGCCCACCCTGAGGAGGAGACGGCGCAGCCGTGTTTGCGGGGGTCAGTACGCTCAATCTGGACGCCAAGGGGCGCCTTGCGGTTCCGGCAAAGCACCGTGAAGCGCTGGCGGACTGCTGCGCGTCGCGCGTGGTCGTGACCGTGAACCCGGACGGGCAGGAGCGCTGCCTGCTGCTGTACCCGGAAAACGAGTGGCGCGAGGTCGCGCGCAATCTCTCACGCCGCGACTCGATGCATCCGAAGGTGCGTGCGATGCAGCGGCTGGTCGTCGGCTATGCCTCGGAGCTGGAGCTGGATGGCCAGGGGCGGATCCTGTTGTCGAGCGAACTGCGCGAATTCGCCGGCCTGGGCAAGCGCGTGTCGCTGGTCGGCCAGGTGAACAAAATAGAGATCTGGGACGAGGAGACCTGGGCCGGCAAGCGTGAGCAGTGGCTGCAGGATCTCACGACCGGGGATGACGGCCTGTCCGAAGAGCTCAAGGGGCTGATGTTGTGAGCCGGGATCGGCATACGCCTGTTTTGCTGGACGAGGCGATCGACGGTCTCGATATCCGGCGCGATGGTACTTATATAGATGGTACCTTCGGACGCGGAGGCCACAGCCGCCGTATCCTCGACGCGCTCGGCGACACCGGCCGCCTGCTCGCGTTCGACAAGGACGAAGAGGCGGTCCTGGTGGCGCGCGCGCGTTTCGCGGGTGACCTCAGGTTCTCGATCGTGCACGGCAGTTTCGCAGAACTGGCGGCCGTAACTGCCGAGCGTGGACTGGTTCGGGCGGTCGACGGCCTGTTGCTCGATCTCGGGGTGTCGTCGCCGCAGATAGACGACGCCGCGCGCGGTTTCAGCTTTCTCAACGACGGCCCCCTCGATATGCGCATGGATCGTTCGCAGGGGATGAGTGCGGCCGACTGGCTGGCGGTCGCCGAGGAGTCCGAGATCGCCACGGTGCTCCGCGATTACGGGGAGGAGCGCTTTGCGCGCCGGATCGCCCGTTCCATCGTCGCACGCCGCCGGGCGGCGCCGATCCGCGGAACGCGTGATCTTGCCGAACTGGTCGATCAGGCCTGCCCGGTGAAGGAAAGACACAAACACCCGGCGACCCGCACCTTTCAGGCGATCCGCATCTTTATCAACCGTGAATTGGAAGATCTCGAACTGTGTCTTCGCGACTCTCTCGATGTGCTGGCGCGCGGGGCGCGGCTGGTGGTGATCAGCTTCCATTCGCTGGAGGACCGCATCGTCAAGCGTTTCATGCGCGACGCGGCGCGCGGACCCCGCTTGCCCAAGCGCCTGCCGGTGCGGCATGCCGAGAGCCAGGGGCACCTGCGTCTCATCGGGAAGCCGCAACGCGCCTCCGCCGACGAGCTGGAATGCAACCCCCGGGCGCGTAGCGCGGTGCTGAGGGTCGCCGAGGTGCTGGCATGACCCGAGCCCAGGCGATCTGGCTGGTGATACTGGTGATTGGGATGATCGGTAGCGGGGTGTCGGTCGTGTATGCCAAGAACCTGTCGCGGGCGCTCTTCGTCGAACTGCAGCAGGTGCGCCTGCTGCGTGACCAGGCCGACATGGACTGGGGGCGGCTACAGCTCGAGCTGGCGACCCGTGGCGCGCTCGGCAGGGTGGCGCGGATTTCCGGTGAGCGTCTGCAGATGCGGGTGCCGCGCGCAGAACAGATCGTGGTGGTGAAGTAGTTGGCCGCCCGTCGCGACAAACGTGCCCGGCAGGCAAGGCGCGAGGAGAAGGCGTTGCCGAGCTATGCGGGGCGCCGCTTCACGGTCCTTGGCTTGTTCGGTCTGGCCGTGGCACTGCTGATCTGGCGGGCCGTCGATCAGCAGATACTCGAGAAGGATTTTCTTCAGTCCGAGGGTGCCGATCGCTATCTGACCCGGGTCGAGGTCCCGGCCCACCGGGGTCTCATCACGGATCGGCGTGGCGACGTGCTTGCGTTGAGTACCCCGGTGGATTCGATCGCCGCGAACCCGCGCGTGATCGGCAACGATCCGAAGCAGATGGTGGCGCTCGCCAAGGTCCTGGGTGTCGATGCCGGACAGCTGCGCGCCAGGCTGGCGCGCTACGGCCGGCGCCACTTCGTGTATCTGAAGCGGCGCATGTCGCCGAGTGCCGCGGACCACGTGATGAATACGGTGAAGGCGCACGACATCCGTGGGGTGCACGTCGAGCGCGAGTACAAGCGTTTCTATCCGGCCGGTGAGGTGTTCGCACACGTGCTGGGGTTCACCGATGTCGATGACGTCGGGCAGGAAGGTCTGGAGCTGGGTTTCGACGAGGCGCTGCGCGGCGAACCGGGTGCCAAGCGGGTGCTACGCGACGGCCGTCGCCAAGTGGTCGACGACGTGGAGAACGTCCGGAGTCCGCGGGCCGGCAACCACCTGGCCCTGAGCATCGACCAGCGACTGCAGTTCATCGCTTATCGTGAACTCAAGGCGGCGGTGAAACGTCACCGGGCCATATCCGGTTCCCTGGTATTGCTGGACACGCGCAGCGGCGAGATCCTGGCAATGGTCAATCAGCCTTCCTTCAATCCGAATGCTGATCGCTCGAACCACGGCGGTGCGCTGCGCAATCGCGCGCTGACCGACGTGTTCGAGCCCGGATCGACGATGAAGCCGTTCACCGTCGCTGCAGCGCTGGACAAGGGCGCCATCCAGGTGGATTCGAAGATCGACACCAGTCCCGGTTATTTCCGGGTTGGTGCAGCCCGGGTAAGGGATTCAAAGAACCTCGGTGTGATCGACGTGTCGACCGTTCTGAGCAAGTCCAGCAATGTCGGCGCGGGCAAGATTGCGCTGGGCCTGGACAAACGCGACCTGTGGCAGGTGATGGACAGACTCGGGTTCGGCAGCTCCGCGCAAACCGGTTTTCCGGGCGAGGCGGCAGGGCAACTGAGCGACTATCGCCGCTGGGCGCGGATCGATCAGGCCACGCTGTCGTTCGGCTATGGAATCTCTGTCACCACGCTGCAGCTCGCCCAGGCCTACGCGGTCTTGGCGAACGACGGTGTCCTGTTACCCACGACGCTGATCAAGCGCGATACCCCGCCACAGGGTCGGCGGGTGTTTTCCGTGCAGACCGCGAAGGGCCTGCGCAAGATGCTGGAGGCGGTGGTTTCGGCCGATGGTACCGCGCCGCAGGCGGCGGTGCAGGGCTATCGGGTCGCAGGCAAGACCGGCACGGTGAAGAAGTTCGGGCCGGAGGGTTACAGCGACGACCGCTACCTTTCGTTGTTTGCCGGCATCGCGCCTGCCGAGAAGCCGCGCGTCGCGATGGTGGTGATGCTCAACGAACCGCGTGGTAAAAAGTTCTACGGGGGCCAGGTGGCCGGACCGGTTTTCTCGGCAGTGATGGCGGAGACCCTGCGCCTGCTGAACGTTGCGCCCGATATCGTGGCGGATCGCGAGCTGCGCGTGGCCCAGGCCGGAGAGGCTCGATGATGCCGTATCGCGCCGATCACAAGAGCATTCTGTTGTCCGACCTGTTGCCGGGGCTCTCTGCGCTGGACTGGGC
Organism: uncultured Chromatiaceae bacterium; assembly: GCA_965364465.1. Classification (GTDB taxonomy): domain Bacteria; phylum Pseudomonadota; class Gammaproteobacteria; order Chromatiales; family Chromatiaceae; genus Thiosocius. Next base: position 1,468 of record CBDTXT010000162.1, on the reverse strand, counting down.
AAGGCATCAGCCCGTCAGTTCGCTCGCCATGGATAGCCGTGACGTGGAACGCAACGGGCTCTGGCTCGCGCTGGAGGGGAGTCGCCAGCACGCGCTCGACCATCTTGCCGAGGCCCGCGAGCGTGGTGCCGTAGCGGTGATCGCGGAGCCCGGCGGCGCCTGGGATCGCGATCGCATCGCCCGGCTCTCGGCCGAATTGCCGGTCGTCTCATTGCCCGGGCTGCGGCGGCAGGCCGGCGAGATTGCGGCGCGCTTCTTCGGCCACGCCGCGCATACGATGCGTATGATCGGGGTGACCGGTACCAACGGCAAGACCAGCGTTGCGCACTATCTGGCGCAGGCCCTTTCGACCCGCGTGCCGACCGCGGTGTTGGGCACCGCGGGCAACGGCTTTCCCGGCGATCTAGAACCCTCGACGCACACGACGCTGGACGCAGTGAATCTGCACGCGCTACTCGGCAGCCTGGGCGCCCGCGGCGCGCGTGCCGTCGCGATGGAGGTCTCGTCGCATGCGCTGCACCAGGAAAGGGTCGCCGGCGTGCCTTTCCATACCGCGGTGTTCACCAACCTGACCCGTGATCACCAGGATTACCATGGCAGCATGCAGGCCTATGCCGAGGCCAAGGCGCGGCTGTTTCGCGGTGCCGGCCTCAGTCTTGCGGTAATCAATGTCGACGACGCGGTGGGCGCGGGGTTGGCCGAGGATACCCGGACACGCACCTACACCGTTGCGGTTGGCAGCACCCCGAGCCTGACCCGGCTGGGCGATCGCTACCTCTTGTTGCGCGAAGTGGAGGCCCGTGCCGACGGTCTGCGGCTCTGTTTCGATTCGAGCTGGGGCAGTGCCGAGCTGCAGGGGCATCTGCTCGGCCGCTTCAATGCGGAGAATCTCGCCCTCGCATTGGCCGTATTGCTCGCCTGGGACATGCCGCTGGCGAGTGCCGTGACGGCCCTCGAACAGGTGCGGCCGGTCGCCGGTCGGATGATGGTGTTTCTCGCGCCGAACCGGCCACGTGTGGTCGTCGATTACGCGCATACTCCGGACGCGTTGCAGAAGGTCCTGCAGGGCCTGCGTGAGCACGTCAGCGGTCGCCTGATCTGCGTGTTCGGCTGCGGCGGCGATCGCGATCGCAGCAAGCGCCAGCAGATGGGCGCCATCGCTCAGCGCTTTGCCGATCGCGTCCTGTTGACGGATGACAATCCACGCTCTGAAGACCCGGAGCAGATCGTCGCTGAGATCCTGGACGGCATGCCGACCCGCGAAGGTGTGCAGGTCGAGCACGATCGCGCCCAGGCGATCCTGGATGGGATCGCCGGCGGTGGCCCCGGCGATCTGGTGCTGGTCGCCGGGAAAGGCCACGAGGACTATCAGGAGGTCGATGGTCGGCGCACGCGATTCAGCGACATCGAACAGGTGCAGGCGGTGTTGCAGGGAGGTCGCGGTTGAGCATTCTGCACCTGTCGCAGC
>CBDTXT010000161.1:0-6909 GCA_965364465.1 uncultured Chromatiaceae bacterium | reverse complement strand
GACCCGTGTCGGTGGGCCAACTACCCGACGATCACCGTTAAGTAAGTGCCATTGCGCTTAAACTACGCATCCGTTCGGCTGCCCGCCACCGTGTGGCATCGCCGAACAGATGTCGATACATAAACGATTTTCGGAGGACAGCAACAATGAACAGCCGATACCTTTCGATCGCCGCCGCCGTGACCGCCTCACTGGCCATGAACGTGGCCGCTCAGACCGCCCCCGATGCCGGATCGATGCCGCCCGCCACCGCGAGCGAGCAGGCAGCCGAAGCCAGCGACCCGGCAGCGATGCCGCCCGAGCAAGCCGCAGGCTATGGTGCTTCCACCCTGTCGCCCGATGCGATGCCACAGGCACGCGGCATGCACTGGCAGCAGATGGAGATGATGCGCGCGAACCCGGGCACGGGACCGATGATGGGGCGCGGCATGCTCGACCCGCAGATGCAGCAACAGATGCAGGAAATGCGGCGACAGCATATGCAGATGATGCAATCGCATGCCGGGGCAGGGCAGCCAATGGGGCCGCAGGGCCGAATGATGGCGCCCGGGATGATGCAGTCACAGCCGCAGACGGCCGGTCAGGGCGCGGGCGCCGCGATGGGAATGCCCGGGGGCTGTGGCGAAATGCACCGCGGCATGGGGCACCACGGGCCGGGTGATATGGCGCAGCGCCAGGAGATGAAGCAGCAGAAGATGGAGGCAAAGCGCAAGCACTGGGAGACCATGGAGCAGCGCCTGGCCAATATCGAGGAACTGATGCGCGAGATGGTGGAGTTGCAGAAGTCGAAATGACCGCAGCGCGTCGGTCGTGACGCGGACCGGCCGCCGCGATGCGGTTTCGGCCGGTCCCCGATCTTGCGCACCGCGCAGGCGCCCGCTCAGAACAGCCGCGGCCAGAGAAACCCGGTATTGCGCTGGAAGGCCTCGTATTCCGGTACCGTCGCCAGGAACTTGCGTTCTTCGATCTTGGCGCGAACCGCCTGAAGCGCCACCGCGACCACGAACAGGTACAGGGCCGCAGGCGTCGCGGCCAGGATGGCCACGCCGAAGATGTGGATGATCTCGCCGAAGTACAGCGGGTGGCGGATGCGCCGGTAGGGTCCGGTCGTCACCAGTTCACGCACCGCGGTGCGCAGCCCGAACGATGCGCGCAGGTGAACGATTGCCCAGATGCTGAACGCGGCCCCGAACAGGCCGATCAGCAGTCCCGCCAGGTCCATGCTGAACGGGAAGCCGGGGATTACCTCGGCCATACGACGCAGCCAGCTGTCCGGGTAAGCGGGCAACACCGCACGGACCTCCGGGGCGAACATCAGTGCGAATCCGACGACCGGCACGAATACCGTGATCAGCGGGAAGATATTCTCCCAGAAGCCCTTGGGCCGCTCCTTCGCGCCGCGCCTGACCAGCAGGCTGTATAACACCAGCGCATCGAACGCGGTCGACACGATGTAGTAGGCGAGGTAGGAGAATTGCCCGGTCAGGTAATAGGACAGGGCACCTCCCATGGCCGCGCGCTGACCGTCGTCCCGCAGCAGGTCCCAGAGCTTTTCACTGCCGCCGATATAGCCGATCAGGGAATAGGTCTTCGACGCGACGACGACGGCGAAGAATATCAATGGGGCGATGTCGACCCGCCAGTCTTTCTGCGCTGGCATCAGCGATTCCCTCGATCAGTTTGTCGGTTCAGGGTCCGGATTATGCGCGAGGCAAGCGCTTTTCGCCGCATTCGACGTGCTCAAGCGTTTGTGGAGGCTGGATAGCCGCGACACCGCGACAGGCACCCGGGGACAACGCCCGCCGGTACGCTGCGCGATGCCGCCCACGCCGTTCACCCAGCGTCGTCCGGTGCACGCGCGACCGGCGTCGTCTGTTCGCCGGCCGCTACCGCTGTACCGCGGCGCGTCTGAGCCGGGCTTCGACCCGCGCGGCCTCGATGCGTTCGCGATCGACGATGCTGGGAATCAGCGGGTAGGCGGCGGCCAGCTCGACGGCCTGTTGACAGGCATGCGCCTCGAGCCAGCGGCGCTGTCGTACGTCGATGCCCTGCAGCAGCAGCAGGCGCGGCGCGAGCCATGCGAGGTAATCGCCGGCAAGCTCACGCGTCGGCTCGTCGTGCCAGTCGGTCTTGAGGCCGAGTGGCGGAAAGGCGCCGGCGTCGAGCGCATTCAGCTGCTTGCCTGGCCCAACAGGTCGGCCGTTGCCTGCGGCCGATCTTTCGAACCAGACCCGACGCTGGCCCAGTTGCCGCACCTGTCGCTCGAGCCGTTCTGCGTGCTGCCGTGGGCCGAGATCACCACTTGCCGGGATCCCGCGCGCCATCAGCGACGGCGAGCTGAAGCCATGGTCCGAGACCCGCGTCGCCTGCCAGCGTCCGGGGCGCATGTCGCGCATCCGGTCCGGCTCCTCGGTCGTCGCCAGCAGCGCGACCGGGTTGCCCTGGTAATCGGTCGACCAGCACTCGTAGCGGTCGATCAGCGGGAACGGCAGTTCCCCGGCGAGCCGCCGAAGCTGGTCGCCCAGTGCCTCGGCGGCGCGTGTCATGCCACCGATGTCGAGGACCGGGTTGGCGGGGATCTTGTGCAACCCGCCTTCTGCATCCCACAGCCCGAAATTGAAATACTGCTCGACCGGCGGCACATGGCTGAAACTGCGCCAAGTGTGGTCGGGGCGCTCGGTGAGCACCTGGACCTGCCAGACTGTGCCGTTCGGGCTGTAGGCGCGCGCATTGTCGGTTTCGACGACCTGCAGCACGCCTTCAAAGGGGTTGACCCGCCGCACCGCATAGCAGCGGGCGTCTCCCGTATCCAGGTTCATCCGCCGGCCTGCTCCAGCTTCTGCCGCAGCACCTCGACCAGCTGACAGGCTGGCCCCTGCAGTTCCGGGTCGAGCGCGTCCATCAGGTACTCGACGTCATCGAGCGCCGACTCGATCTGCGCGCGGCTGGTGAGCTGGTCGATGCGCCCGGCCAGCTGCTGCATCCAGGCCAACGCGTCGATGCCGTCCGGTGAGGTCACGCGCGGTCGCCCCAGACCGCGAATACCGGGTCGCTGTCGCCCAGCCGGTTGGCATACTTGTCGTCCGCCGGGCGTGGCAGCCCGCGCACCGACCAGGTCTCCAGGTCCGCAAACAGGCCGTCACGCAGGAAATACTCCAGCACCAGACCGGGCCTCTCGAACTCGTGCATGCCCTCCCAGACGCGAATGACCTTGGGCGGGAACCAGCGGTTGGAGAAGGTGACCACGAAGCGCCCACCCGGCCGCAGTACGCGGGCCACCTCGGCGAACACATCAAAGGGCTTTATCAGGTACTCCACCGACAGGCTGCAGACGACGGCGTCGAACTCGGCGTCACGGTAGGGCAGAGTCGGGTTCAGATTGAGGTCGTGTACCTTGCGTTCGGTGAAGAGCGGGTTGGCCGCGAGTTCCTCGCCATTCATGCCCAGCCCGACGATCTCGCCCAGCCCGTGATCGGGCACCAGGTGAGATTCCCAACTCGCCATCAGGTCCAGTACCCGGCCGCCGGCAGGCAGCAGCCGCCGGTAGAGCTGGCCGATCTGGTTTGATGCGGCATGGTCGACATGCGAGACCATACGGGGCATCGCGTAGAAGCCCGCATCCGCCTCGCCGGCGACGCGCGCGAACGGGATGTCCTGCCAGAAGTCGGTTGCCAGACCGCGCCAGCGGGCCTGCATGCCGGGCCCGTTCAGCGTCACCATCTCCGCAATGTCGTTGCAACTGCCGCCGTGTTCCTCACGGGCCGCCCAGATGTCCAGGATGCGCGCGCTGAGGTCGAGTGACTTGTCGGCCAGCGGGTTGTTCAGATCGCAGCCGATCATGTCTTCACTGACATTGCAGACGCGGAACGGCAATACCTCTTCGGGGAAGACGCCGCGCGAACCGCCGATGAATGCGCGCGGGTAAAAGCGGCCGCTGCGCGGCACGACATAACTGCCCTTGCGCAGGTCGCGGTGGAATGCGCGCTGGCTCAGGTTGAAGCAAAGGTCGGACTGGTACGGCACGATCAACTCGCCGGCCGCGAAGCGGTGGTGAGCCACATGGCCCACCGGCTTGTCCATCAGCTCCGGTTCCAGCTCGGAGGGCAGGATGTCCCGCCACAGGTTGAGCTTGCGTGCGATCCGCTGATCCGTGTGTCGTGCAACCTCACTCTGCCACGTCAGGCTGAACGCCATTGCGCACATCGCATGGCCGTCGGTACGCTCCAGTGTCTCGACGTCGGCGTTGTCGTCGTCGGCCAATTCGAAGCCGATCAGCGCCTCGGTGATATCGGTCATCGCTCCCCTCCCCGCGGTTCCTTTTTGATAACGGCGGAGTGTGCAACGCTGGCGCGAAAAATTACCTAGGCATATTGCAGGGTGAATCCGCCCGCCTTGAGATAGTCCGCCTCGCGGGCGATTTCCGCCTCGGTCAGCGGATGGCCTGACAGCCATGCTTTGGGAAACGCCACATGGATCCGGGTTCGGCCAACGGAGACCTGCATCGGTGGTTTCTGGCTGCCACCGCGCCCACGGTGCATCAACACCGACAGGCGTAGCAGTATCGCGAGGCGCTTGGCATATTCCACGGTGCCTGGTGGCAGGCCGGCGAACGCGTCGTCGCTGAAACTTCGCCGATGGACGCGTACCAGCGCCGCGAGCACGGCCTGCTGTTGCCGGGTGAATCCGGGCAGGTCTGCGTTCGCAAGAATATAGGCCCCGTGCTTGTGAAAGCTGTTGTGCGAGATGACCAGGCCGATCTCGTGCAGGCGACTGGCCCAGCTGAGCATCAAGGCGTGTTCCGGGTCGCCAAGGTCCCAGGCATCGGTGACCTGCCGCAGCATCGCTCGCGCGGTCGTCTCGACCCGCCTGATCTGCTTGCGGTCGATGCCGAAGCGGCGCGTCAGTGCCTGAACCGTGGAGTCGCGGACATCGCTGTGCTGAATGTATCCGACCAACTCATACAGCAGCCCCTCGCGCAGAGCCAGGTCGGACACCTGCATCTGCTGTATGTCCAGTGCCTTGAAGACCGCGCTCAAGACCGCCACGCCGCCGGCCAACACGGGTCGGCGATCGTCGGTCAAACCCTCGAGCTTCAGGTTGTCGATGTGGCCAGCGGAGACCAGTGCGCGCCGCAGCTTCTTCAATGCCGACTTGCTGATGCCCTCGTCGCACCAGCCGTTGGCTATCGCGACGCGCTCGATCGCCTTGATGGTTCCCGAACTCCCGACGGCAGCCTGCCACTGGCTGCTGTGGAACATTCGACGCACCGGGCGCAGTTCGACGCGACCGGCCAACACGGCCCTTTCCATCGCCTGGTCGCTGATCTTCCCGCCGGAGAAAAATCGTCCGGTCATGCTCACGCAGCCCATGAACAGGCTCTCGCGCTCGCGCGCCTCGAGGCCCCTGCCCAGGATCAGCTCGGTGCTGCCGCCCCCGATGTCCACCACCAGCCGGGTCTCGTCCCCGGTGGCCAGGCCGTGCGCGACGCCCAGGTAGACCAGCCGGGCCTCCTCGCGACCACCAATGATTTCGATCGGGTGTCCGAGGGCGTCCTCGGCGGCCCGCAGAAAGGCCCCGCCGTCGCGGATCTGCCGCATCGTATTGGTCCCGACCGCACGCACCGCCTGATGCGGCAGAGCGCGCAAACGCTGACCCATCTGCGACAGGCTCTCAAGGGCCCGTTCCCAGGCCTCGTCGCTCAGCGTCTTGTCCGGCAGCAGGCCCCCGCCCAGTCGCACTGCATCCCGCAGGCGATCGACGATGACCAGTTGCTTGTTGTCGAGCTTGCCGACGATCATGTGGAAACTGTTGGAGCCGAGATCCACGGCCGCAACGGTTTCTGGCAGTATCCGATGGCTCTTTACTTCTTTCATGCCCGGATCGGGGAGGCTGTGCAGGTGCGGCCATGCTAACCCGGCCGCGTCGGCGAGGCGAACGCAATCGCTGCGCCGGCGCTGCTCCAGACCGGGCAACCGCGCGGCCGCGCGGTGCCCCGCGGGGAGGGTTATCCTGGTGTGAGAGATACTTGCCGGAGCGTTTCGTGCTTTGTTTCCGTTGCTTCGCCGCGCTGCTCCTGGCCGCCTGTTGGTGCGCTGCCTCGGCGGTCACCGAATTCGACGAGGTCAACCGGATGCGCACCGCAGCCGGACTGCCGCCGCTGGCCCATGACGAGCGTCTGGCCCGGGCCGCCGCGCTGCACGCGCGCTATCTGGACCGTCATCGCGATCCGGCACTGAGTGGGCAGGGGTTGTCCGCTCACACCCAGCGGATCGGGGACACGGACTTCAGCGGAGAGGGTCCGGCGGAGCGCGCGCTCGCCGCCGCTTATCCGCACAGGGAGGTGCTCGAGAACGTGAGCATGGGTTACCGCGATGCCGCGAGTGCGGTCGACGGCCTGATGCGCGCGATCTATCATCGCCTGTCCTTCCTCGACCTCGAGGCCGACCAGATCGGTGTCGCGACCGGCGAGCGTTCGCGGGTCTTTCTGCTCGGGCGCAACGATGTCGCGCAATTGTGCAATGACCCACCACCGGAGGCGCTGTCACGCGCACCGGTGGACTGCCTCGGGCAAGCCATGACCGCTGCCCACTACGAGGATCTGTGTCGCAGCCTGCCGGCGGATGCGCTCTACCGGCCGTCGCACCCGGTCACCTGCCCCAACGGCTTGCGCCTCGACGCGGCGTACATGGCCAGCGTGTGTGCGGCCCCGCCGCCTGCTGCGCTGTTCCGCGGGCAGGGGCGATACTATGTGCCCTGCGCCAACGGGACCCGGGTAGACGCAGGCTGGTTCGACGAGCTGTGCGAGAGGCCGCGTGAAGGGGCGGTCCATGCAAGCAACGGCGCCTATTACGAGATCTGCGAAGATGCCCGCCGCGTTCGACCGGAGTGGCTCGAGACGCATTGCGCCGC
>CBDTXT010000160.1:0-6942 GCA_965364465.1 uncultured Chromatiaceae bacterium | reverse complement strand
CCGCAGGGGAGGGACCCGGCCGATGCGCAGCAGCGAGGGCAGCGCAAACCCGAGCGCCATGCTCAGGCCAAACAACAGGCCGACCAGCAGCGGGCGCAGGCCGGGCGGCGGCAACGCCTCGCCGAACCAGTCACCGAGCAGCGCGACCAGCGACTGTTGTCCCAGCAGGCCGGCCACACTGCCCACCGCAGTGGCGACGAGAACGACCGCCAGCAGCTGCCCGAGATGCCAGCGCAACACCGCGCCGCCACTCATGCCCAGCGTGCGCAACACCGCGGCGCCGTCCAGGGCGCGATCGACGTAACGCCGCGTCGCCAGCAGAATCGCGACACCGGCCAGCAGACTCGCACAGAGCGCGGCCAGGCTGAGAAAACGCCGGGCCCGCTCCAGTGCAGTGCGCAGTTCGGGCCGCGCGTTCTCGACGTCGACCAGACCGCCGCTCGCGGGCAGGCGTGGCCCAAGCCACGCCCGCATACGCTGTACCTGCCCTGCGTCACCGGCGACCAGCAGGCGATACTTCACGCGGCTGGCCGGCCCGAGCAGGCCGCTGCGCTCGGCATCTGCGTAATTGATCATGAGGCGAGGCGCCAATTGGAAGAGATTGCCGCCGCGATCCGGCTCGTCGAACAAGACGCCGGCTGCGTCCAGCTCCAACTCCCCAACGGCGACGCGGGTCTCGCCGAGCTTCGCTCCGAGTCGGTCGCGTAAGCGGCCTTCGAGCCAGGCCTCACCAGGCTGCGGCGGCCGCGCAACCGGACCCGCCGGGGTCTCGACCCCCAGGCGCCCGCGCAACGGGTAAGGCGACTCGACCCCCTTGACCTGCACCAGCAGGGGCCGATCGTTGGCGACTATCACGCTGGGGAAGCTGATGCCGCGCGCATGGCTGAGGCCAAGCCGCTCGGCGTGGTCCAGCCAGGCCTGCGGTATCGGCTCGCCCTGTTCGGCCACCAGGTCGGCGGCCAGCAGTGCCGCCCCCTGCATCACCAGCGCGCGCTCCACCCGGTCCGCGAAGAAGGCGACCGAACTCAGCGCCGCGACTGCGACCAGCACGGCGGCGAGCAGCAGGCGCAGTCCCGGGTCGCGCAATGCCGCGCGCCAGTGCAGCAGCGACAGACCGGCCCCGCTCACGCGCCCCCCAGCAGGCGCCCGGCATCCAGCCGGAGTATGCGATCGCAGCGCGCCGCCAGCTGTTGATCGTGCGTCACGAGCAACAGGGTACTGCCGGCCCGGTCGCGCAGGCGGAACATCAGCTCGATCACACGCTGACCGCTCTCAGCGTCGAGATTGCCGGTCGGCTCGTCTGCGAACAGTACCTCGGGGTCACCGGCAAAGGCGCGCGCCAGCGCGATGCGCTGCTGCTCGCCGCCCGACAATTGACGCGGCAGGTGCGACAGACGCTCGCCCAGCCCCACCTCGCGGAGCAGCGTCTCGGCCTGGCCCCTGGCCGAGACGTCACCCCCGATCTGCAGCGGCAGCGCGACGTTCTCCAGAGCGGTCATGCCGGGCAGGAGCTGAAACGACTGGAACACGAAACCGCCGCGGCCCGCGCGCAGCGCGGCCCGCGCATCTTCGCCCAAGCGCGACAGGTCCTGGCCGAGCAGTGTCACAGACCCGCCGCTCGGCTGGTCCAGACCGGCGAGCAGACCGAGCAGCGTGGACTTGCCGGATCCGGAGGGCCCCAGGATGGCTACCACCTCGCCGCCATTGACCTGCATCTCGATCGCCGACAGGATATCGAGTACACGGCCATCTGACATGGTCACCGTTTTTCCCAGCTGTTCCGCCGCTATGCGAACCTTTGCCTGTATTGCCATTTTTCTTTCTGTGCTTGCCATGCCACCCGGGGCCCTTGCAGCTGCGAAGATCGTCGTGGTCGGCGACAGTCTCAGCGCCGCCTACGGTATCGATAAAAGACGCGGCTGGGTGGCACTACTTCAGCAGCGACTGCGCGACCAGGGCCTCGATTACGAGGTGGTGAATGCCAGTATCACCGGCGACACGTCGCGCGGTGGGCTGTCACGATTGCCGGCAACGCTGGAGCGTGAGCGTCCGGCGGTGCTGGTCATCGCGCTCGGCGGCAACGACGGACTGCGCGGTTTCGCCCCGGAACAGACCGCCGACAATCTGCGCCGCATGATCGAACAGGGACGGGATGCCGGCGCCCGCATACTGCTCCTCGGTATCAAGTTGCCGGGCAATTATGGCAGGGCCTTCGGAGAGAAGTTCCACCGGGTCTATCTGGAATTGGCGCGTGAACAGCAGGTTTCGCTGGTCCCGTTTTTTCTCGAGGGCGTCGCCGAAACCCGGGAATTGATGCAGCCGGACGGCATCCACCCCGGCGTCGCGGCACAGCCCCGCATTCTGGACAACGTGTGGTCGGCGCTGGAACCGTTGCTTCGCCAGGCGCCTGCGGCAGCCACCGGCTCCCAGCCCGGGTAGCGCCCGCAATCGGGCTGCGATGTCAGTCAGCGCCTTCGCGTCGTTTGAACATTTCGACCATTTCGACCGGAAACGGGAACACCACCGTCGAACCCTTGGAATTGGCGACCTCGCTCAGGGTCTGCAAGTAACGCAGCTGGATGCTGACCGGGTTGCGGGTGAGCACCTCGGTAGCCGCAAGCAGCTTTTCCGAGGCCTGCAACTCGCCCTCGGCGTGGATTACCTTTGCCCGACGCTCCCTTTCCGCCTCGGCCTGCCGTGCAATCGCCCGGATCATCGATTCGTCCAGGTCGACATGCTTGATCTCGACATTGGAGACCTTGATCCCCCATGCATCGGTCTGCTGATCCAGGATCGCCTGGATGTCGTGATTGAGCTGGTCGCGATTCATCAGCATCTCGTCGAGTTCGTGCGCCCCGAGCACCGAACGCAGCGTCGTCTGCGCGAGCTGACTGGTCGCCATGATGTAGTCTTCGACCTGGATGATCGCGCGCTCGGGATCGACCACGCGAAAATACAACACCGCATTGACCTTGACCGAGACGTTGTCGCGCGAGATCACGTCCTGGGTCGGCACATCCATCGTAACGGTGCGCAGGTCGACCCGGACCATCTGCTGGACACCCGGGATGATGATGATCAGGCCAGGACCCTTGACGCGCTGGAAGCGGCCGAGGAAAAACACCACGCCACGTTCGTATTCGCGCAGTACCTTGATCGACGCGAACAGCAGTACGGCGATGAACAGCAGCACACCCAATGTCACCGGATTCATATCAATCATTCCCCCTGTCCTCGTTCAGCGGCTCCACGGTCAAGCGCAACCCGTTCATGCCCGTGACCCGCACCGGCTGCCCCTTGCGCACCGCCGCCGTGGCGTCCGCGTTCCAGCTCTCGCTGTGCACCCGCACCCACCCGTCGGTGGCGAAGTCCTCCTCGGCGACACCGACCGCATGCAGCATTTCCTCGCGTCCGCTGACCACCGGTCGTCGGTGCGACCTCAACGCATAGCCAAGCACGCCAAGGAACAGCGCGGCACTGAGCAAGGCGAAGGTGCCGATCAGCGGGATCGCTACGCCGATCTGACCGGTGTCGTCGCGATAAAGGATCAGCGACCCGATAACGAACGCAATCACACCGCCGATCCCAAGCGCGCCGAAGCTCGGAACGAAGACCTCGAGCACCATGAATCCGATTCCCAGCATGAGCAGCGTGAGTCCGGCATAGTTGACCGGCAGCGCCTGGAACGCAAGGAGCGCGGTGACCAGCGCAATCGCGCCCATGACCCCGGGCAAGATCGCGCCTGGATTGGCCAGTTCATAGATCAGGCCGTAGATACCGACCAGCATCAGCACGTAGGCGATGTTCGGGTTCGTGATCGCGGACAGTATCTTGATGCGCCAATCCGGTTCGAACGCCTCGATTTGCGCATCCACCGTTCGCAGGGTGCGCGACTCGCCCGCCATCGTCAGCTGGCGACCGTCGATCTGGCGCAGCAGATCCCCGGTATCGGTGGCGACAAGGTCGATGACACCGCGCTGCAGCGCCTCGTCGGCCGTGAGATTCTCGGCCCTGCGCACCGCGCGCTCGGCCCAATCGGCATCGCGCCCGCGCAGCTTGGCGAGACCGCGGATGAACGCGGCCGCATCGTTGACGATCTTACGCTGCATCGCCGTGCCATCCGGCGCCGCGTCGCCGGTCGCGGCTGGCTCGGGGCCGGTCTCGCCCGAGCCCGAAGCGGGGGCGGCGGACGACGCGTCGTCCGCTTCATCGGCATCACCGGGGCGCGATCCGCCGTCGTCGGGCAGGCCCGGAAAGCCCCCGATCTGTACCGGTGTCGCAGAGCCCAGGTTGGTCGCCGGCGCCATCGCCGCGACATGGCAGGCATACAGGATATAGGTACCGGCGCTGGCCGCACGCGCGCCACTGGGTGAAACGAAACAGGCGACCGGCACCTGCGCAGCGAGGATTTCCTTGACTATGTCACGCATTGCCGCGTCGAGGCCTCCGGGCGTATCCAGGCGCAGCACGACCAGACCCACACCGCTGTCCTCTGCCTTGCGCATGCCGCTGTGGAAGTAGTCAGCGGTGATCGGCCCTATGGTCCCTTCGATCTCCATGACCAGCACGCGGGCCGCCGCATCCGACGCCGCGGCATTGAGCATCGCGGCCAGCAGGAGCATCAGTGCCATGCCCATCTGATGCAGATACGCCATCGCAAGTCCTCACGCGTTCGGCCGGCCCGTCCCACGGCCCTCGCTGGATTTGACACCGCGCGCCGATCAACGTTCATCGTTCCAACACCGCCGTGGGTCGCGCCGCAACAGGCCTCGCGTCAGCCCGATGCCCCGAGATCAAAAAATCCCGCCGGTGGGCGGGATTTTTCTCGGCAGGTCGTGCAGGTCAGCTCCATTCGCCGGGATAATCTGCAATACCCGGGTTCGCCTTGACGTTCACCAGCTTGGGATGGTTGATCTTCGGCAGCTTGAGCACGTTGTCGGGGCCCTTCTTGGCCACGATATAGTCGCGCACCACGTCCCACATCAGCCGACCCTCCGGGGTACGGTTGACGGTCGCCCAGCCGGCGACCGAGTACTTGTGGTCGGCCTCGATCACATGGCCGTTGTCCAGCTGCACATCGGAAATCCGTTGACCGAGCTTTTTCGACGGGTCGATCGTGTAGTCGAGACCGCCGACACGTACCATGTCGCCGCCGGACTGCAGATAAGGATCCGGGTCGAACAGATTATCGGCGACGCCCTCGAGCATGTTCAGCAACTCGGCGCCGGTCATCTCGGCCACATAGGTCTCGCCATAGGTCATCGCGCACTGGGTCATCACGTCTTCCATCGTGATCCAGTCACCCTCGAGTGTCGTGGTGCCCCAGCGAACGCCCGCCGAAAGCGCGATATCGGCGTCGTACTCGTGCCGCAGCGCGTTGCACAGCACCTGGTCCCAGGTCCCCATGAAATTGCCGCGACGGTAAAGCGTGCGGTCCGCGATCGCGAGCTTCTCAGACAGAATGTCCTCGAAGGTCTTGCCCAGACGATCCTTGTTGAAGAACAGGTCCTTGCGTCGCGACTCGACGATGTCCTCGCTGTACTTGGTCTGGCGCATCTGATTGATGAAGGCCTCCATCTCCTTGTCGGCCGGCAGCCAGTCGGTAATCACGGGCAGCATCTTGTACTCCATGCCCTTGAGTTCGCCGTCCTGGATATCGAAATCCATGACCCCGACGTACTTGCCATTCGAGCCGGCGTTGGTGACCCAACACTCGTTACCCTCGACGTTCTTCACCTTGACAGGCTCCGGGATACCGTCGTGGGTGTGGCCGCCGAACACCGCATTCAGCCCAGGCACGCGCTCGGCCATCTTGATGTCGACATCCATGCCGTTGTGCGAGAGCAGCACCACCGCATCGGGTTTTTCCTCCTCCCGGATCATGCTGACCAACTCGATCATGTCTTCCTCGCGCAGACCAAAGGACCAGTCGGGGAAGAATTCCTGCGGGTTGGCGTTGGCAGTCCGCGGGAAGGCCTGGCCGACGATCGCGATCCGCGCCCCATTGATCTCCTTGATCACATAGGGCTGGAATGCATGACCGGTGTCCTCGTCGAACAACCCGCGTCCGTCGTACTTCTCCACCAGCGCAGGGTACTCGTCACCGAACAGCGAGGCTTCCTTGACCCGGACGTTCTGGCCGATGAAATCACCCTTGAACAGCGCAACGTTGGACAACACCTCGTCTTCACGATAGGTGAACTCCCAGTGGCCGACCATCACGTCCAGACCCAGGATGTTGGATGCCTCGACCATGTCGATGCCGCGTGTCCAAAGCGAGGTGCCCGATCCCTGCCACAGGTCACCGCCGTCGATGGTCAGGGTCTTCTCACGCCCCCCCGCCTGCTCACGCAACTTATCCAGCAGCGACTTCATATGCGCGAAGCCGCCGGTGCGGCCGTACTTCGAGGCCGCGGCATCGAAATCGAGATAGGTGTAGGCATAGGATTCGGGTGTGCCCTCCTTGAGACCGACCTCATCGAGCAGCTTTTTACCGACCAGGTGTGGCGGGCGGCCGAACGCATCGCCGACGCCAAGGTTGACGTTGGGCTCGCGAAAGTAGACGGGCTTCAACTGCCCGTGGACGTCGGTAATATGCAGCAGGCGCACATTGCCCTTCATCGGCAGGTCATAGAAGCCCTCCGGCATCTTGGTCCCGCTGAAGGCCCTGCTGGAGATCATCGGCGCAGCGGTTGCCGCAGCGCCAAGCCCCATCACCTTCAGAAAATCACGACGGTCAATCTTTGGCATATTGGTGATCTCGCACGTTTTCGTTAGAGTTTGATAACTCGGCAGACCGACCAAGCACCAGCCCCACTGCCCCGCAACCCTCCCTGGACAGGACGGACCCGCCGAGCGGCCGAGTGTAGCAACGCGAGTCGGCAAGCTCTAGTGGGCTGCTTGGTAAGTTCGGTAACACTCAGCCGATCCACAGGCGTCATC
>CBDTXT010000159.1:0-6979 GCA_965364465.1 uncultured Chromatiaceae bacterium | reverse complement strand
CGACCCACGGACGACGCCCGCCGAGCGCCGGCGCCTCGAGCGGCTGCCCGAGGTCCGGCAGTTCGCTCTCGATGTGCTGGGCCTGCCCGCCAGCGGTAGCTACCGCCTGTACGCGTCGGTCGGGCGTGATGCGTTGGTCTGGAGCGTGGTGGCGGCGCCCTTCGATTCGCTGCAGCCCCGCAGCTGGTGTTATCCGGTCGTCGGCTGTGCCAGCTATCGCGGCTATTTCAGCCCGGAGGCCGCAACGCGGTTCGCCGCAGGGTTGCGCCGCGACGGTTGGGATGTGGCGGTGGAACCGGTCCCGGCTTACTCCACCCTCGGCTGGTTCAGCGACCCGCTGCCCAGTACCGTGATCGACTGGCCGTTGCCCAACATCGCCGCGCTGGTGTTCCACGAGCTGGCCCACGAGGCCCTCTACGTGCCGGGCGACAGCGCATTCAACGAGGCCTATGCAAGCCTGGTGGAGCGCGAGGGTATAAGACGTTGGTTGCTGCACCACGGCAGCGCGGAGGAGCGTTTTCAACATGCGCAATGGGAGGAGCGGCGGCGCGATTTCCTGCAGCTGCTGGAGCGCGCCCGCACGCGCCTGGACGGAATCTATGCGGCTGGCCTGCCGTCGAGCGTGCTGCAGGAACGCAAGGAACGGGTCTTCGAAGACCTGCGCGCCGAGTATGCGGCGATCAAGGCGCGCTGGGGCGGACACCCGGGCTACGACCGCTGGTTCGATCGTCCGCTGAACAACGCGCACCTGGCCAGCGTCGACACCTACTCGGCATTGCTGCCGGCATTCGGCGGCCTGCTGCAACTGCTCGACGGCGACATGCGCGCATTCCATGCCGCCTGCGGTGCGATTGCCGCGTTACCTGCCGCCCGGCGTCAGGTCTATCTGGAGCGGCTCGAACGCCGACCTGTGCGGCGGTTCAGCGCTGGCTGAGGCGGCGCAGATCGCCGCGCTGCCGGTTCCTGTCGTTCTTGCTGAGAAAGCGTACACCGGCATTTTCGAGTGAGGTCGGTATCACACCGAGGGCGCGCAGCCCGTCTTCGTGGCAGACGCTGGCGGTACGCAGGGAAAGGTAATTGTCCGGTGTGAACGGCTTGCCCGGAAAGTGCTGCAACATCGATGCCTGCAGTCGCGAAAGTTTGTCGGACAGTCGGATGATGCGTTTGTCGCGGCCGCTGTGGCGGGCGACGAAACGCACCAGCTGTTCGAGTGTGTAGACCTGCGGGCCACACAGTTCGTAGTGTTTGCCGAAGGTCTTGGGATCATCGAGCGCGTTTGCGAATGCGGCGACGACGTCGCCGACGTAGACCGGCGCGAGCTTGGCATCGGGGCAGGCCAGCGGCATCGGACCTGGGATCTTCAGCAGCGCAGCGAACCGGTTGAGAAAGCTGTCGTCCGGACCGAAGATCACTGACGGGCGGAAGCTGGTCACTGCGATCGCAGCCTTGCCCAGGATGTGCGCACGGTTCTCGCCCTCGCCCTTGGTCCGCAGGTACTGGCTGCCGCCGCGTGCCTCGTCCGCGTTCAGCGCACTCATGTGCAACAGCCTGCGTACCCCGACCGCCAGACAGGCGGTGAGTACGCTTTCCACCAGTTCCACATGGATCCGGCGAAAACTGCGCTCGGCATCGCTGGCGTTGAGGATGCCGACCAGATGGACGACCGCATCGCAACCGTCGAGCGCCGCGGTGAGCTGCCCCTGGTCGAAGGGGTCAGCCTCGACCAGCTCGGCAACCGTGGCAAGCTCGCGGTGGCGATGCGCGTGACGCGTGACGATGCGGCACGCATATCCGCGGTTATGCAGGTGACGGCTCAGGTGCCTGCCGACGAAACCCGAACCACCGATCAGCGCGATGCGCGTTGTCTTCATGATATCTGCTGCTCCGGTGGGACTCGATCCGTGGCGCGATGGCTATGCCGAGCTGCCCGTGGCCAATTCTGCCTTGCTGCGACGCGCGCCTCAAGCGGCGCGGGCTCAGCTGCGGCGGCGCATGAGCAGCACCTTGCCCTGATTGTCGCGAAGTATCATTCGCCCGTCTCGAAACTGGTAGCGATAGTGCGAGGTGGTGTTACCACCACGCGGTGTCCACCAGAAGTGCTTCTGATCGTATCCGATGGTGAAGTCCTGGTGGCGATCTTTCGAAACATACAGGCGCGCGTTGCCCCGTCTTATCACGACGACGCTGCCGTTACTGAGTTCCCAGATGCCATCGAGGTAGCCACTGCTGGCCGAGTTCGAACCCTGCCCCGACCACCCGCGGTTCAACCAGTTGCCCGGCATGCCGCCCGGGTTCGGAACTGCCGCTCCGGGCCAGCCGCCACCCGGTAGCATCGAGCTGCCGGGTGCGCCGTTCAGTCCGCCCAGTCCGGTCAAAGGTGACATGCCGGGAAACGCACCCATTGCCGGGTAGCCGGGCCAGCCGCCCAGGCCGGCAAGTCCGGGGGCCATCGACTGGCCGTAGCCTGGCAGGTAGGGAACGCCAAGCGGCACGTCGTTGCGGTCGATCAAACCCGCAATCTCCATCATGCGCAGCATGGCCTCGAGGAAGGGATTGTCTTCACCCGTGTAGGCACCATAGGCCGACACCGATGTACTGATCGACAGCGTGCAACAGAACAACAGAGTGGCGCATCTCTTCACGGGCGCAATATTCCATAGCGGGCAGCCGCTGTGAACCCCGTCGGTATGCGCATGCCCATTGCGCGGGCCCCTGTCGTCGGATGCCCGCGCGCTCCCCGGTTTACGCGGAACTGATTAGGAGTAAACTACGCGTGCCAGAGCACAGTATCGAGTATCGAAGATTCATGACGACGAGCGAACCGCAGAAAAAGGACCGTCGCGAGCGAACGCATGAAATGGTGCGTAAACTGCTCGACGAGCGCCAGGAGATGCTTGCGATGTTCTGCCGGGTCGCGGGCCTGGAGCCGTTCGAAAAGAACCCGAGCGTCGATGTCCTGCAGTCTTTCTGCCAGGTCTTGATCGACTATTCGGCGTTCGGTCATTTCGAGATTTACGAGCGCATCGTTGCCGGGCGAGAGCGGCGCACTCAGGTACTCGAGGTGGCGCGCGAGGTCTACCCACGGATCGCTGAGGCCTCCGAGGTGGCGGTCGATTTCAACGACAAGTACGACGCTTCGGATCATGCCCTCGATCTCAGTCAGCTCGACCGCGATCTATGCAAATTGGGCGAGGAACTGGCCGTTCGCGTCGAAATGGAAGATCGCATCATCCAGGCCCTGACTGCCCGCGACGTCGCGGTCGTTTCGTAACCCTGCGAGCGGACACCGTGCCCCGATCCGGCGCCGCGCTGCGGGGTCGCGTACCGAACCCTCTCCACGATGAGCCCGCTGGCGGCCGACAGCGCTGACACGGAAACCCGGTCAATAGGGGGAAGATCTGACCGGGCGCCGTTGGGTACTATCTGTGGCAAAGGAGTAAACGGTATGTCAGAGCAGGATACCCTCGCCACCTTCAACCCCGACCAACTGCGAGCGCAGGCGGCGATCCGTAGCGCGGCCAAGGCGGGTAACCCCGAAGCCCAGTTCCGCCTCGGCGTGATGTACGGTAATGCCGATGGCGTGGCATTGGACTACGTACAGGCACGCGCCTGGTTCGAAAAGGCGGCGGCGCAGCAGCATCAGGGTGCACTGATCACGCTGGCCTGGATGTTCGCCAACGGCACAGGGGTGGAGATGGACGAGGATCGCGCGCGCGGGCTGTACCTGGAGGCGGCTGAACTCGGCTCGGCCAAGGCACAGTACGTGGTGGCGACCATGTACCGCTTCGCCCAGTACGGTGTGGAAAAGGATATCCCGGCCGCGGTGGGCTGGTACCTGAAGGCGGCCGACCAGGGCATGCCGACCGCGCAGTTCGCGCTGGGAAAGATGCTGATGGAGGGCAGGGGGGTGATGCGTGACGATGCGGCCGCGCTGCAGTGGCTGTCACTCGCACATGTCAACGGCAGCAAGCGCGCCGAGGACTACGTGAAGCACCTGATCAAGCGTATGGACCCGGCCGAGGTGCAGGCGGTGCGTGCGCGCATGACCGGCCAGGAGGGATCAGCCGGCTGACATGCCCTTCTGTTCGCCGGCGGCGCGTGCGCTGCCGAGCAGGCCGAGATCGGGAGGCACCGGGTGCAGGCGGTCCCGCAGCCGGGTTGGCGTGAGCCCCAGGCGCATTTCGTAAATCACCGTGTAGGCGAGGACCCGGCGCAGGTAGCCGCGGGTCTCGTGGAACGGCACCAGCTCGATCCAGATATCGGCCGGCAGTGTTTGTTCGGGCAGCCAACGAGTGACGCGATGCGGGCCGGCGTTGTACGCGGCGGTGGCGAGCACCGCGCTGTCGCCGAGTTCGCCCTTCATCTGTTTCAGATAGGCACTGCCGAGTGCAATATTGGTGTCCGGCTCGAACAGTTCCGTGCGACGCGGCGGTTTGCGTTTCAACACCTTGCGGGCAACGCTGCGCGCGGTCGCCGGCATCAGCTGCATCAGGCCCATGGCCCCCGCGTGCGAGCGTGCGTCGTCCATGAAAGCGCTTTCCTGGCGCATCACCGCAAATATCCATGCGATGTCGATGTCGTGAAGCTTCGCGTTCGCCTCGACCAGCTCCGCGTATTCCATCGGGAAGCGCAGTTCCAAATCGTCCCAGTAACCGGTCTTGGCCAGCGTGAAGATGGCCTGGTCGTGCCAGCCGCGCTGTTCGGCCAGCTTGGCCGCTGCCTTCAATTCGTTCGCGTCCATCTCCGCGGTGGCCCAACGCCATTCGCGCCGGGCATCGATCCAGCGTTCCAATGTGAACAACTCCGCGGCCCGGCGCACCGCCGCGATGTCCGCGATCTGATTCACTAGCCGTACGGCAGCCGGCGTCTCGCTATGCGAGAGTTGGTATTCGCCGCCAATCTGGTCGGCCGCGAGGAAACCGTAATAACTGCGCTCTCTTGCGGCCTTTTGATACAGCGGCCGGGCCGCGACGGTATCGCCTTCGCCCTCGAGCGCGCGTGCCAGCCAGTAGATCCAGCGATCGGTGTCGCGTTCTTCCTGCGGCAGCGCAGCGATCCATTCGGTCACCTGGTTCCAGTCTTCCCGCAGCAGCGCCGCGTGGATGCGCGCCTCGTGCACCTTGAGGTCGCCGTCGCCGACCTCGACAGCGCGCACGAACGCGTACGCCGCATCGCCAGGGGTGCGCACCAGGTTGCGAACAATGTAGTGCTCGACGCTTCGGGTCTGATCGGCGGTGAACGGGTAGCGCGGTTCGATTCTCTGCCACAAGGCGACCGCCTTGAGTCCGTTCCAGCGGGCCAGGCGCCGCACGGCCTGTGCCAGCATGGCCTCGCGGTAAGGGTGGGGCTTGGAGAAGGCCTTCGGATCGCCGGCCTTCGACGGTTTGCGGTAGAGGCCGATCCAGCGTTCCACCCACAGCTGATCATCGCGCGTCAGCGGGCGCCCGAGGTATCTTGCGAGGCCCGACTCGCCCAGTGTCATCGCCTTTTCGATGCGCTGCCAGATCATGTCGTGCGTGCGGTAGCCTGCCGCGGTCCAGGCCGCAAACACCGGGTCGCAGGCGCGCGGCCTGGACTTGCCGTGGAGCCAGATGTCGGCCACTTCGGGCAGCGCCTGGTCGGTCTTGCCGGTCTTGATCAGCGCATGCAGCCGGTGACACTGCAGTTCGATGCTGCTGGTCGGGGCGTAGAAGGAAAGATACTTGGACCAACGCTGCTCTCGGGCCAGCCGCCGGAGCCATTGGGCGCGGAGCCGCCCGCTGAGCGGGGTGTCCTGGTGTGATGCCAGAAAGGCCTCGACCTCGCGGTCGCCCGCCTTGTCGAGTCGCTTCAGCAACGCCTGATACTCGAGGTAGGGCAGCAGCGGGTAGTCGCGAAGGCGGGCGCTGAGACGCTCGAAGCGTGGCTGGTCGCCGCGCGCGAGCGCCTGTTCCGCTTCGAGGAATCGTGCCCTCTGCTCATCGAGCGCGGCGGCCGGGGTTTGTGCCGCCGCTAAGACGGCAAAGACGACGAATAAGGCGATGATGACGCGTTTTGGCACGATGTCGAGTCCACCCTGATCAGTCGAGCTGAGCGTAGGCGTTGAGTGGAGGCATGGCAATAGGGAATTCCCCGTTTGGGCCTTGCTTCACCAAACGCCGGTAATTCAAGGCTGACGGCAGTCACTCGGCATCCTTTAATATCGGACCATGATCGACACAAGAGACCTCGAGCTGATTCGGCACGTCGTGAAGGCCGCGGCCGCCGATGAACTCCTCACGCGCTTCGAGCGTGTCTGCGCCGATACGAAGACAGACGGTTCGCTGATCACCGAGGCGGATCTCGCCATGCAGAATCGGCTAGAGCGGGATCTGGCCGCGCGCTGGCCTGCATGGGCATTCCTCGGCGAAGAGATGACGGCCGACCAGCAGCAGCGTCTGCTGTCGACCCCGCATCGCCCGCTGTGGTGTGTCGACCCGCTGGACGGTACCAGCAACTACGCGGCCGGCATCCCGTTTTTCGCGGTTTCTGTGGCATTGCTCGTCGATGGCGAGACGCGGGCCGCGGTCGTCTACGATCCCTCACGCGATGAGTGTTTCAGCGCGCTGCGAGGTCGGGGTGCCTGGTTGAACGGCAGGCCGCTGACCGCCCCCGACAGACCGCAGCCATTGGCCGGGTCGATTGCGATGGTAGACCTCAAGCGCCTGCCCGCTGCGCTGATACGCTCGCTGGCGCGCGCAACGCCCTACCGCTCCCAGCGCAGTTTCGGCTCCGTCGCGCTGGACTGGTGCTGGGTCGCCGCCGGGCGATGCCAGGTGTACCTGCATGGCGGGCAGAAGCTCTGGGACTATGCGGCCGGACAACTGATCCTGGACGAAAGCGGTGCGGTCGGTGGCCTGCTCGGCGACTATGCGGGAGACTGGCTTCACGGGCTGTCGCTGGCGCCCCGCATTGCGATGGCCGCGACGCACCCGGAGCTGCTCGGGCAGTGGCGGTCCTG
>CBDTXT010000158.1:0-6994 GCA_965364465.1 uncultured Chromatiaceae bacterium | reverse complement strand
ATACAAGAAACTTCAGGCCGAGAACCGTCAGCTCAAGTCACGCGGCCAGGGCTAGTGGGCTGCTTGGTAAGTTCGGTTACTCTCAGAGCCCCACTAGTCAGCCGTCGTTCGGCAGGCGGCGTTGCAGGGTCACGAAGCTGTAGGGGTAAGGATTGCGCCCGTCGGATTCGTGGGGCTCGCGCGACACCTCGCACCATTCGCCGTGTTCGAAGGTCGGGAACAGCACGTCGCCGTCAAAGCATCGGTGGATATACGTCAGGTACAGGCGCGACGCGACAGGCAGCGCCAATGCATAAAGCATCGCGCCGCCTACGACCATGAGCTCCTCGGCGTCACCGGCAAAATCGATAGCCTCCTGCAATGAACGCACGACGAACCCGCCAGGCGCGTCAAAGGACGGGTCACGCGAAACCACGATGTGCGTGCGGTGCGGCAGCAGTCCGGGTAGGGATTCCCAGGTCAAGCGCCCCATCACGATGGGCTTGCCCATCGTGAGGCGCTTGAAGTGCGCAAGATCGGCGGGCATGTGCCACGGCAGTTTGTTGTCGCGGCCGATGACGCCGTTGTCGGCGACTGCCGCAATGATCGAGAGGTTGGCCAGAGGTTTCATCGCGCGATCTTATCAGGTGGGCGCCGCGGATACCCCGGACGACCCGCGGCCTGATGTCGCTGCGCGGAGCTTATTCTTCCTCGTCGGGGAAGAGCTCCTCTTCGGCCTCGATCATCATTTCGAGGATCACCTCGACCTGCTCGGGCGCCTCTTCCGCCAGCGACAGAAGCTCGCGACCGTCCAGTTCCAACTCGCCACTCATGACCAATACCTCGTCAGAATTTCATTAAATTTGTATGTTCTTATATACGTCCAATCACGACACTTTGCAAGCCAACGCCGCCGTTGCGCTTGATGCGGGTCAAACCGGATGTGGCGCCGCACCATCATGGCGCAGCCCAAGTATCGGAAATGCCAGCCTGGCCGCGCAGCCGACCTGTCAGACCGCGATCGGTGCCCTGATGTGCGGGTGGCATTGATAGCCGGTCAGCGAAAAATGCTCGTAGCGGAATTCGAAAAGGTCTTTGACGTCCGGATCGAGCTGCATGCGCGGCAGATCGTAAGGCGTTCGGCTCAGCTGCTCATCGGCCTGATCGAGGTGGTTGCTGTACAGATGCGCGTCACCAAGGGTGTGAATAAACTCTCCGGGCTCGAGATCGCAGGTCTGGGCAATCATCATCGTGAGCAACGCATAGCTGGCGATGTTGAAAGGCACACCGAGAAAGACGTCGGCACTGCGCTGGTAGAGCTGGCAAGACAGGCGGCCTTCGCAGACGTAAAACTGAAAAAACGCGTGACAGGGCGCCAGGGCCATGCGCCCGGCAGCGACGTTCTGCTGGGGCGACAGGCTCTCGTCCGGCAGGTCCACCGGGTTCCACGCCGAGACGATGATCCTGCGCGAGTCCGGGGTCTCTCCAATCTGCCGCAACACCTGCTGGATCTGATCGATGCGACGGCCGTCCGGTGTCGGCCAGGATCGCCATTGATAGCCGTAGACGGGCCCAAGCTCTCCGTTGTCGTCGGCCCATTCGTCCCAGATGCTTACGCCGTTTTCCCGGAGATAGGCGACGTTGGTCTCGCCCTTGAGGAACCACAGCAGCTCGTGTATCACCGATTTCAGGTGAATCTTCTTGGTGGTTACGAGCGGGAAACCCTCGCGCAGATCGAAACGCATCTGGTGGCCGAACAGTGACCAGGTCCCGGTCCCGGTGCGGTCACCCTTGAAGTCGCCGAATTGACGAACCCGGTACAGCAGATCCAGATACTGTTTCATGCCTTGCTCTTTCGAGTGTATGCGATGGTCAGCAGCACGATGCCACCGAGCACCATCGGCAGCGAAAGAAGCTGTCCCATCGTAACCCACCCGTATGCCAGATAGCCGATATGGGCGTCGGGCAGACGCCAGAATTCAACCAGGAAACGGAACAGTCCGTACCCTATCAGGAATAGCCCCGAGACGGCCATCGTGGGCCGCGGCCTGGCACTGAACCACCACAGTACGAGAAACAGCACGACGCCCTCGAGCAATGCCTCGTACAGCTGGGTCGGATGCAGCGGCGGCGTCCATTCGGCGGACGCGCCGAGCTGGAGCTTGTCAAAACACAGGCCGGGGTGCGTGGCACAGCTCACGCGCATGGCCCATGGCACCTCGCCGGGCGCCCCCCACAGCTCACCGTTTATGAAGTTGCCGATGCGACCGGCCAGCAGGCCGAGCGGCACCAGGGGCGCGATAAAGTCGGTGAGCGCGAAGAACCGCTTGCCGTTGCGCCGACCGTACCACCAGATCCCGACCAGCACCCCGAGAAAACCGCCATGGAAGGACATGCCGCCCTCCCAGACACGCAGCAGCTGAAGGGGATCGTTCAGCCAGCTGTCGAAGCTGTAAAAGAGCATGTAGCCGATGCGGCCGCCGAGGATCACACCCAAGGCGACATAGAACAGCAGGTCGTCGACCTGATTCGCATTGATCACCGCTGACGGCTGGCGCGCGCGTCGGCGTCCAAGCCACCATCCGGCAAGAAAGCCCACCAGGTAGGTCAGCCCGTACCAGCGGATCGCGAGCGGCCCTATCTGCAGTGCGACGGGATCGAAATCGGGATAAATCATGGCGCGCGAGTGTATCAGCTATCGGTCCCGTTGCCAGGCGCGCCGACGGCAAGGCGATAGACAGTGGCCGGCATGCTGAGTAGGCTGAATGCGCCCCCCCGGAACTGGACATGCGCGCACTGCTCAAGCTGCTACTCTCTCTGGTGCTGCTCGGTGTTCTGGCGCTCCTCTCGGCAGCCTGGTTTGTGCTGCAGGACAGCCCGCTGGTTGACCCTCAGGCGTTACTCTCGCCGCATGATGAGGCGCGCGCGCGCGCGCTGCTGGAAAACAAGGACCCGCGTAAACCTTTGGGGGACGATCGGGAGGTGATCGAGGTCGATGCGCGCGATCTCGAACTGGTCGTCCGTCACCTGCTGCATCGACTTGGAGGCAGTGCCCGAGTGGGCCTCGCGCGCGGCAAGCTGGATATCGCGGCGACGATTCCGATCCCTTACCTGCCGCGCCGAAACAATCTCAATATCGAGGCGTCGCTGGACGCCAGGCACGGGCGGCCCGGCTTCAGCGCACTGCGCATCGGCAGCCTCCAGGTGCCGCCGAAGGCGGCCGACGGCCTGGCCCGGTGGGTGATAGGACGACGAGTCGCAACGAACGACCGAGATGCCACCGGGTGGCCACAGGGCCGGCTGGAGATCCTCCCCACCGGCCTGCGCCTGAGCCGTGGATCGAACGCAGCGGCAGGCAACCCGGCAAACCGGATGTTGAACACCGGCGGCACACCGGAGGCCTTGCGCTTCTATCACGACCTGCTGGTCGACCTGCAGGAGCGCGGGATCGGCCGGGTCGGGCCACTGGTCGCACTGCTGGAACCGATGTTCCGGGCGGCCGAGACCAGGTCGATAGATCGCGACCCAGTTGAGGAAAACACCGCGCTGCTCACGCTGCTCGGCGCCTGGGCGAGTCAACGGGGGCTCGCGGCGCTGGTGCCGGGTCGCCCAAGACGGCCGACCAGTTTTCGGCTCAAACTGCAGGGCCGCCGGGATTTCGCACGACACTTCCTGGCCTCTGCCGCGCTGGCGGCACGCAGTGACGGCAGCCTGTCGAATGCGGTGGGCCTGTTCAAGGAAATTACCGACGCGGGGCGTGGCTCGGGTTTCAGCTTCACCGACATCGCGGCCAACCGCACGGGCACACGCTTCGGCGAACTGGCCGGCAGGACCCCGCAGTCGGCCCGCGATCTTCAGCAACGACTCGCGGATGGCGTCACCGACAGCGACCTGATGCCTGCCGCCGCAGACCTGCCGGAGCACCTGGATAGCGACGCCTTCCGGGAGCGCTTCGGTTATGTCGGCAGCCCTGCTTACCAGGCCGTCATGCGCGAGATCGAAGAACGCATTGACGCCATTGGACTCTACCACGACCGCTAGCCAGAGGCCGCCGTCAACCGCACCCGCCGTTAATTCCCGACTTTTGCGCCAGTCTCAAGTTTTGATGCCCAACGCCGTTAGCTAATCCACAACACAAGTGAGCAACCTTTACAGGCGAGAGTTGGCTATGAGGCTCGTAGGAATGAATGGCACGAAGGTAATCCCGCATCATCTGCGTACGCTCGGGGAGCGCTTGCGCTACCGGCGCCGGCAGATGGGCTGGACCCAGGAGCAGCTTGCGGTTCAGGCGGGAACCAACCAGGCGGTGATCCAGAAAATCGAGAACGGCAAGAGCCTTCGGCCAAGGAAAATTGACGAGATCGCCGCCGTGCTGGACGTGAACCCTGCATGGCTGATGTTCGGCGATGAGAAGGCGACCCCGCTGACTGACGAGGCGCGCGAGATTGCGGAGAGCTGGATGACGCTCAGCGAAGGTGAGCGCGAGCGCGTGCGCAACGAGATCCGCATGCTCGCTGGCCGTCGGATGTCGTCCTGAGTCGCCGCAACTGTTAGAGCGTGGGCAGGACGCGCAGGTAGAAGGCCTTGAGATACGCGGTTTCCGGAATCGCCGGGTGAATCGGATGATCGGGACCCTGCTGACCTTGCTGCAGCAACTGAAGAGCACGGTCGCCGTGTCGGGCCGACTGCAGCACGGTCCGCAAAAGTTGATCCCGCTGCATGTGAAAAGAACACGAGGCCGACACTAACAGGCCGTCACGCCCCAGCAGACCCAGCGCGGCCTCGTTCAAACGACGGTACGCCAGCATCCCCTCTTTCAGATCCTTCCTGCGCTTTATGAACGCCGGCGGATCGAGTACGACAACATCGAAACGCTCGCGTGCGCTGCGGAGTTCGCGCAGCGCGTCGAACGCATCGCCCTGCAGGCTGCTGACACGGTCACCAAGACCATTCAGTTCGGCATTATGCATCGCCTGTTCAAGCGCATGCGCCGAGGAGTCGACCGCAACCACCCCGTCGGCCCCTGCGTGCGCAGCGCGCAGCGACCAGGCGCCCACATAGCTGCAAACGTCGAGCACGCGCTGTCCGCGCACATACCGCACGAACTGGTCACGATTCGCGGCCTGGTCGTAGAACCACCCGGTCTTCTGGCCTTCTGCGAGAGATACCTCGAAGCGACAGCCGCCCTCCGCGACCGTCACCCGGTCGGGTACCTGACCATGCGCGATCTCGACGTAGCGAGTCAGTCCCTCCAGCTCCCGCACAGCGGTATCGTTTCGCAAGATGATTCCGGTCGGCCGCAGTACCTTGACCAGCGCTTCGACAACGGCCTCGCGCTGCGCCTCCATGCCCGCGGTGGTCAGCTGAACCGCGAGATAGTCGCCATAGCGGTCGACGACCACGCCAGGGACGCCGTCGGCCTCGCCGAACAGCAGGCGATAGTAAGGCTCGGCGTAGAGCCGCTCGCGAACCGCCAACGCCACCTTCACACGGTGCACCAGCAGCGAGCTGTCCAGCGCGACGCCCGGGCTGCGGGTCACCACACGGGCACAGATCAGGGAATTCGGATTGACATAGGCAAGACCGAGCCATTTGCCGCGAGCGTCCTCGACCTGCACGACCTGGCCGGGCGAAAACCCTTTCAGCGGGGTCGCGTGATTGTCGACCTCATTGGAATAGACCCAAAGGTGCCCGCCGCGCAAACGCCTGTCTTGCCCCTTCGCCAGCCGGAGGGGCTCACCCATATCCGCGGGGCCGGCCGGTCGTGGTGTACTGCGACCGGTCAGAGGTCATTGGCGGCAAAGGTGTTGCAGGACGCGATCGTGCCCTTCTCCAGGCCGGTCCGAAACCAGCGAACGCGCTGCGCGGAGCTGCCGTGGGTGAACGAATCCGGCGACACATAGCCGCGCGATTGCTTCTGCATCCGGTCATCCCCGATCGCACTCGCGGCATTCAGTCCTTCCTCGATATCGCCTTTTTCCAGCAGCTGTCGCATGCGCGCAGCATGGTTTCCCCAGACCCCCGCGAAACAGTCGGCCTGTAGTTCCTGCTTGACCGACAATTCGTTCACGTATCGCTTGCCACGGCCTCGGCCGGCCTTCTGCACCTCGGCTGAAATGCCGAGCAAGGTCTGGACATGGTGGCCGATCTCGTGGGCGATCACGTAGGCCTGCGCGAAGTCACCCGGCGCCCCCAGGCTTCGCTTGAGTTCGTCGAAGAAGCTCAGGTCCAGGTAAACCTTCTGGTCCCCCGGGCAGTAGAACGGACCCATCGCCGCCTGACCCAGGCCGCACGCAGAGTTCACGGCGCCACGAAACAGCACCAGTTGGGGTTCCTTATAGGTTTCACCTGCCTGCCTGAAGATGTTGTGCCAGGTCTCTTCGGTATCGGCAAGCACCACGGAAACGAACTCGACGAGTTCCCGCTCCTGTGCACTCTGGCCGACCTCACCCTGTTGATTGGCCTGCCTTTGGTCCACGCCGCCCCCCAGCAGGCTGCCCAGACCGCCCCCACCCGCGAAATAGCTCACGGCACCGACCGCGAGCAGCGCGAAGATGGTGCCCTTCACACCGAGGATCCGCAGTGCCAGTGGCAATAGATGGAGCAGGCTACCCCCTCCGCCGCCACGACGACCGAACGCACTGGCCGAGGAGCCACGCCGGTCTTCAACGTTGCTGCTCTGCCTTCTACCTTTCCAACGCATCTCCCCCCTCCAATTCCACGCGCTACGCCGTCGGGATCATTTTCGCAATCCTCGCACATCTTGGTGCAGCGTGGCACCGACGGCAACTCCCGCGATCCAGGCTACGTGGCCCGCCGCGCTGGCGCGCAGTGGAGGGTGTCGGACGCCCGCTTGAACGGGGGCCTCAGGCGACAGCGTCGCGATCGACCGCTTTACCCAGCCATGCGACCAGAACAGTTTTCGGGTTAAAGTGCGCGCAAAATGACGGAGATACCGATGGATGATACCGACATCCTGCTCGGCGGCACCGGCGACCGGCAGGTCATCCTGCAC
>CBDTXT010000157.1:0-7006 GCA_965364465.1 uncultured Chromatiaceae bacterium | reverse complement strand
TTGTTGCGCTGCATGTAGACTTCGCCGAAGGCGTTGGTCGCCTGCGATTTGAACAGCAGGAACCAGGCGCCAACCGGTCCGTAGCCGTCTTTGAAACGGGTCGGCACGAAGCGGTTTTCCATCATGGTCAGCTCTGCGCCGGCCTCAGCAGCCATTGCGTAGGTCGAGCCGGCGTTCCAGACCGGATACCAGGCACGGCCCTGACCCTCACCGACCGAACGCGGACGGAAGATGTTCACACAGCCACCGGCGACGAGCAGCGCGGCCTTGCACTTGTAGACAAACAGCTTGTGGTCGCGGGTCGAGAATCCGACGGCACCGGCGATCCGGTTCTTGTCGTTCTTGTCGTTGACCAGCTTGACGATGAAGACACGCTCCTGGATACGGTCGGTACCCAGTGCCTTCTTCGCCGCCTCGGCGACGATCCACTTGTACGATTCGCCGTTGATCATGATCTGCCACTTGCCGGAACGTACCGGCTTGCCGCCGTCCTTCAGCGGGGTCATGCCCTTCGAACCATCGTGACGCTCACCGTTCTCGTCGGTCTTCCAGATCGGGAGACCCCACTCTTCGAACAGGTGCACGGATTCGTCGACGTGACGGCCCAGGTCGTAGGCCAGGTCGTCGCGAGTGATACCCATCAGGTCGTTTGAAACCATGCGGGCATAGTCCGCCGGGTCCTGCTCCGAACCGATGTAGGTGTTGATAGCGGACAGGCCCTGGGCGACAGCACCGGAGCGGTCCATCGCCGCCTTGTCGACCAGCTTCACCTTGATATCGACGCCCTGTGCCTTGGCGGCGTCCAGCCACGGACCAATCTCGTAGCCGGTACCGCAAGCAGCCATGCCACCGCCGATGATGAGGATGTCTACCTCTTCTTCGACGACGTCTGGTTTACCGAATTCAGCCATTGTTTATACCTCTGTCTATAGTCTCTATCTGACGAGCGGACGCGATTACTTCGCGATCAGCTCGCTCGGATCGCCGGTGCGGTAGCCGTTGGCTTCAACGAAGAAACCGACGTCGCTGATCTTATTGATATCAGCAGCGGGCTTGCCGCCGTAAGGATCGATAGAGCCTTCCGGGGTGGTGCGGATCGGGAACTTGAACCGCTTCATCGTGCCGTTGCGGAACTTGATGGTCCACATGATCGAGTCGGTACCGCGCAGCGGCTGCACCGACGCGCCGAGCGGAACGATGTCGGCGTAGGGGCGTGCCTCGATGGCGTTCTGCGGGCAGATCTTGATGCAGGAGTAGCACTCCCAGCACTGCTCCGGCTCCTGGTTGTAGGACTTCATGGCATGGCCGGTTTCCGAACCGTCCTTGTCCAGCTTCATCAGATCGTGCGGGCAGATATACATGCACGCCGTCTTGTCCTGGCCCTTACAGCCATCGCACTTATCGGTACGTACGAATGTAGGCATCGATGATTTCTCCTGAGGTTACACTGCAGTCTTTACGCCGCCCGAGGGCGGCAGTTTTCTTCCAAAGCAGCCGGCGAACCGCGAGGGTTCTTGGTCGGCGACTTCCGTTCAGTCGATCCGAACGTCTGGCAATCCGGCCTCCGGATAGCCGACTATCTGCCAGGTGGGGCGCGCGCCGAAAATCGAGCGCCGGCGCCCGGCGGGGCCCCGGGGTGCATAAACATAGTTAGGGCGAGGAAAAAAGGCCAAACAGTTTTACGGTTGGCTGGCATAAATTAGCCTTATTCCTTATTCTAATACAGACGGACAAGCAGTTGTTTTTAATGGGTTAATCACCTGCCGGCGACCTGTTGGCAGGATACCGACCGACAATTTTCCCGGACAAGCCCGTGACACAACCTGGGCATCGGACGAGGAGTGCAGCAATGACCAAACACGATGTCCCGGATGCGGAACTCATGATCGCCACCGGTTGTGTCCACTGCCCGGTGGTCCTTTCCGGGCTGGCCGAGCTGCTCAAGAAGGGTCAGATCGGCCATTTGGCGGTCACCAACATCGCGTTGCACCCGGAGGCAGCGGCGGCGCGTGGCGTGCGCGGGGTACCCTGGATGAGAATCGGCCCGTTCGAACTGACCGGCTTGCATAGTCAGGACGAGCTGGCCCGCTGGGTCGAACGCGCCGGCAGCGACGAGGGGATGCGTGCCTACCTGTCCGAGGGGCTGGCGTCCGGCGAGCTCGAATCGGTAGTCTCGGCCTGCCGGCGCAGCCCCACCCTGCTGCCGCAGCTGATCGCAATGGCCGGTGATCTGGATACGCCGTTTGCGGTGCGCATCGGAGTCGGCGCCGTGCTCGAGGATCTGGCGCCCGACGGCCTGCTGGAGGGATCGATCGAGGACTTTGCCAGGCTCGCCGCAAGCCCGCTGCCCCAGGTACGCGCCGACGCCGCACATTTTCTCGGCCTGAGCGGTTCGAGTGCCGCGCAAACCCTGCTGCGCCAGCTGACCGGGGACGATGACCCGGAGGTTCGCGAAATTGCGGCGGAGTCGTTGAGCCAATTGGGTCGGCGCGCCGACGGCGCCACGCTCGGCACTTGAAAGGCCCGGCATCGGACCCTGCGCAGAAGGCGGAGCTCGGGTAGACTGCGCCGAGCCCGCCGACGGATCACACTGCGATGAAAAGGCTACCAGACCGAGACCAGCAGATCGTTCAAGCCCATGCGGCATTCATCTGCCAGGCCGTGCAGCTCATCCAGCAACCCGGCGGGGAAAAAGCGCTCGAAATGCTGCTGAAACATGCCGCGGACAGTGGCTGGCAGGCGCTGGCGGCCACGCTGCGCCGAATCGCGAACGGCCAGCGGGAACTTGGAGTCGCCGACGCACTCGACGAAGAGGACCGTGTGGTAGCGCTGGCGGTCCTGCGTGGACTGCAGGACCCCAGTACCCTGCCGGATCCGCAGCAGGCGGCGGACCCGACGCTGGCGGCGCCCGGCCTCGCACACATGATTCATGCGGCGGCGCGGGGTGACGCGCAGGCACTGGTATTGATCGGCCAGATGGCCGAGCAGATGAGCAGGGTCGGCGGCGATTTGAGCCGCGTGGCCGCGATAATCCGCCCGCTGATCAACGGCGAGCGTGACCCTGACCGGCTGTGTGCAAAACTCGACGCCCGCGGCCAGCAGCTTGTCCTGAACCTGCTTGAAGAGCTGGGCCGGCTGGAGCTGCATTGACCAACTCGATGCGGCATTTCGTGTTCATCGGTGCGCTCTGCGGGTTTCTCGCCGTCGCGCTGGGGGCGTTCGCTGCGCATGGCCTTGAGCCGGTGCTCAGCCCCGGACTGCTCGCGGCGTTCCAAACCGGTGTCGAGTATCAGGGCATGCATGCGCTCGCGCTGCTGGCCGTCGGACTGCTCGGCAACCACGGTCGCAGCGCGGCACTCAATCTGGCCGGCTGGGCATTCGCAAGCGGGATACTGGTGTTCTCCGGCAGCCTCTACCTGCTCGCCCTCACCGACATCCGCTGGCTCGGAGCAATCACGCCAATCGGCGGTATCGCGTTTCTGATCGGTTGGGCGGCGCTGGCCTGGCACGCCTGGCGCACGCCGGCGTGAGCGGCGTCGAGGCGCTCGCAAACCGCGTCTTGAAGAATCAGCGCCACCTGGCGAAATGGGCGGCCCGAGAGGGGTTGGAGGCCTACCGCCTGTACGACCGGGACATGCCCGAGTTCCCGCTGGCGATCGATCGCTACGCGGACTGGCTGCATGTCCAGGTCTTCGAGCGTCAGCGCCCGCTGCCCGACGACGCACTGACACAGGTGAGCGCCCGCCTCTCGGCGGCGCTGGACATACCGCCGCACCAGGTCGCGACGAAGCAGCGGCGCCGCCAGCGAGGTGCGGAGCAGTACGGCAGACTGGCAATCAAGGCGCCGTCGTTCAGCGTCAACGAGCGCGGCCTGCGTTTCGAGGTCAACCTCGGGCACTACCTCGACACCGGCCTGTTCCTCGACCATCGGGAGACACGCCGGCTGATCGGGCAGCGCGCAGACGACCGTGCCTTTCTCAATCTATTCGCGTACACGGGCAGCTTCACCGTCTACGCCGCCGCGGGCGGCGCCCGGCACAGCGTGACCGTCGACATGTCGAAGACCTACCAGGCCTGGGGTCAGCGCAACCTGACCAGGAACGGGCTGAACGACGAACGCCGTCATCGCTTCGTCCAGTCCGACGCACTGGGGTTCCTGGAGCGGATGCATCGCGCCGGCGCACGCTTCGACCTGATAATGCTTGACCCCCCGAGCTTCTCGAACTCCAAACGCATGTCCGAGACCTTCGACGTGCAACGCGATCAGGTGCAGCTGTTGCGGGCGGCGCTCGGGCTGCTGGCCCCGGGGGGCGAGCTGTTCTTCTCGAACAACCGGCGCGGATTCAGGCTCGATCCGCAGGTCGCCGAGATGGCCAAGGTCCGCGAGATCAGCCGGCAAACGGTACCGCCGGATTTCAGGCGTCACCCGCCGCACCGCTGCTGGGTGCTGTGCCGCGATTGACCGGGCGCCCGGCCCATTCGAATCCGCCCTCCAGTCCGACTATGATCCCGGCATGGCAACCCGCATCCTGATCATCGAGGACGACCCGGCATTGAGACAGATGCTGACGCTGCACTTCGAGGATCAAGGTTTCGACGTGCGCAGCGCGGAGCAATGCGGCGCGGGCGAATCCATCGCGCGCACCGAGACCTTCGACCTGATCCTGCTCGATCAGCAACTGCCGGACGGCGCCGGGATCGACCTCTTACCGCGTCTGCTTGCTGCCCGACCGGGCGTCAGCGTGGTGATGATGACCGGGCGGCACGACCTGGAACTGGCCATTCGCGCGATCAAGGCCGGCGCGTCGGACTTCATCCACAAGCCGCTCAAGACCGCGACGCTGCAGGCGACGGTCGACGAGGTCCTGGCCGGCAGGACGCCGGAGCCGGAGAGCGAACCGACCCAGGCGCCCGCCGGCGATTTGATCGGGCGCAGCGCGGCAATGCTCGCGGTGAGCAAGCAGATCGCGCTTTGCGCCGGTAATATGGCCACCGTCCTGATTAGCGGCGAATCCGGCACCGGCAAAGAAGTGGTCGCCAGGCTGATCCATCAGCACAGCGGACGCAGCGGCCCGTTCGTCGCGATCAACTGTGCCGCGATCGTCGATTCGCTGCTCGAGAGCGAACTGTTCGGGCACGAGAAGGGTGCCTTCACCGGCGCGGATCGCGCCAAGCCGGGCAAGTTCGAACTGGCCGCGAACGGCCCGCTGTTCCTGGACGAGATCGCCGAACTGGCGCCGCCGCTTCAGGCCAAGCTGCTGCGTGCGCTGCAGGAACGTACGATCGAGCGGGTCGGCAGCGTCAATAGCATAGCCGTCAGTGCGCGCATCATCGCCGCGACGCACCGTGACCTGTTCGCCCAGGCACGTGATGGACTGTTCCGTGAGGACCTCGCCTACCGCCTGAACGTGCTGGGCATCGAGTTGCCCCCGCTACGTGACCGTCGCGAGGACATACCCATGCTCGCCCATGCGCTGCTCGCGAAGGTGGCAGCACAGGATCAACGGGCGACGCCCTCGCTCGCGGACTCCGCGATGGAATCCCTCGTC
This sequence comes from uncultured Chromatiaceae bacterium, assembly GCA_965364465.1. GTDB lineage: Bacteria > Pseudomonadota > Gammaproteobacteria > Chromatiales > Chromatiaceae > Thiosocius. The sequence goes on along the minus strand of CBDTXT010000157.1, from coordinate 1,457 downwards.
CGCTACGACTGGCCCGGCAATGTGCGCGAACTCGACAATGTGTTGACCCAGGCGAGCATGCTAGCGCGCGACGGGCAGATCACCGGGCAGCAGATCCGCTTCAGACCGGATGCGGGAAACGTTGCACCAGACGACCCACCCGCCGAAGCGGGTGCCGCGGCGCTGCAGTCGCTGGAAGACGTCGAGGCGGGCCATATCCAGCGGGTACTGGATCACACCGGCGGCCACAAGGGCCAGAGCTGCAGAATACTGGGCATCTCGCGCCCGGCGCTGGACCGCAAGATCCGGAAGTATCGTCTGACATTGCCCGGTCGCAGCTGACCGATCGGGCTCGACCGATGGGCAGAATCCTTGGGGACCAAGGCCCCAGTTCAACGAATCGTTACAACGTTTCGTTAAGGACGCCCCGGCGATGGCAATTTTTTTTCAATTGAAACAACAGCTTGTTAACTGGCACGTCGCATGCAACTGCACAGTCGTCACGACATGCAGATACAGAGGCAAGCCAACATGACCACGATCGCTCTCGCCCGAGTCGCCAATCTCCGCAATGCCCATGCCCCTGCGCGCCAGAGCCGCGAGCAGGAATTCAACCGCTTGATCGCCGTTTACATGGACGACCTCTATCGCTATGCCTATTGGCTGTCGGGCAGTTCCGCCGTTGCTGACGATCTTGTCCAGGACACGCTCGCACGGGCCTGGAAGGCGATGGACAAACTACAGGACATCAAGGCGGTGAAGGCCTGGCTGCTTACCATCCTGCGGCGCGAGAATGCCCGCCGGTTCGAGCGCCAGCGCCCCCAGGAGAGCGCAATTCCGACCGAGGAGCTGCCCGCTCAGCGCAAGGACTACGATACCTCGACCGAGGCCTTTGCCCTGCGCCGAGCGCTCGAACAATTGCCGGAGGACTATCGCGAACCCCTGCTGATGCAGGTCGTCTACGGCCACTCACAGAAAGAGATCGCCGCACACCTCGGGATATCGGTTGCGGGGGCGGGCACCCGGCTGTTCCGGGCCCGCGAAAAGATGCGTGAGATGCTTCAGTGACGGGCTTTCCGGGTACAGCGGCAAGGGCCCGTTTTGAATCGGCAGGGAGCGAATGGATCAGGCCTCGCCCCGCAGGGCTTGCTGCGAACGCTTCCGGAAAACCCCCATCTCTTTTGCCGCCTGGATGTCGCCCTGCCGCTCGGCCACCTCGATGCCCTGATCCAGCACCTCGAGCGCTTCGGCATGCTGACCAGCCGAGGCCAGGGCCTTGCCGAGTGTCTTCCAGGCCGCCGAATAATCGGCATCCAGTTTAAGCGCCTCGCGCAGATGGGCGATCGCTGCGTCGGCATCGCCCACCTTGAGCAGTTCATTGCCGAGCGAATAGCGCAGCAATGCGCTGTCGACACCGCGTTCCAGCATGCCGTGAAGATTTTCGATCATGGTCATTGCGGTTACCTCCGAGCGGGCCG
>CBDTXT010000156.1:0-7053 GCA_965364465.1 uncultured Chromatiaceae bacterium | reverse complement strand
TTGGCCAGGTAGCGGGGCTCTGAGAGTAACCGAACTTACCAAGCAGCCCACTAGATCGCCGGTCCAACCAGGGCGATGCGGGCCCTGGGCGACAACTCCCGTAGTCGCTACCCACTTTTTTTGTTACGTTGCTTCGACAAGCGAATGCTGGGGGTCTAGCAGTCGGCCCCTGGCCTCGCACGAGAGGTCTAGCGACATTGGTCTTCACTTGCCGGATCGAGCGGATGGTCTTCGACAGCCTGCGTGGCTTGCCTGCATTCCTATCGAGTCCGGAAAACCCGCGGGCCCCGCTCGACAGCCGGCGGATCGATAAGGCGGCGGGTCGATCAGTTCTTGCACTATGTGCTCGGTCCGCTCGGAGAGCTGGACGATCGACCGGCCTCGAACACGGTTGGCGAAAGCCTTTTGGTACCGGCCAGCGGGCGCATGCGCGATCTCGCTGCACCTTGTCTAGGATATGCCCAAGATGACGCGTGCCAAGCCGCAACACCCGACCTGCCCCCGATGTGGACGCCAGCACCCCGCAGGGGACGCGGGCTGCCAGTCCGCTGAACAGGCCGGTCGGCCTGTCGAGGCCGACAAAGGCTCACCACCGTCATGGGCACGCACCCGTGACACCATGAAGACGCAATGGGTGGCGTCGGTAATCGCATTCTGGGTCAGCGCGGGCGTGCTGGGGGTCGTCTCGTTCCTCAACCGGGAATTCAACCTGATCCTGGCCTCGATCGTACTGGGCATGCTTTTCCTCGGCCTTTGGCTCAAGACGCGGTATCAGTTGCACCTGCGCCGCGACCCGGACAGGCATTGACGAATGTCCGGTCTGATCGACCTCGGGTGCCGGGTTGCCGACGTGCATCACCGATATCACGAAATCCATGGCGCGCTGTTCGGCGCCGGCTCGTTCGGACTGGTCATCAACGCCTTACTGGGCAGGCGGCGACGCGCCTACCGCGAATTCGCGACCAGGCTCCAAGCCCTGGAGGCAGAGCTGACCGCACTGGAAGCACAGATAGCGGAGCTTGCGCAGGCTGCCTCCCGGCGGGGTACCGAGCGCGAGCTGCAGCAGATCATGCACGAGTACACGCAGGCCCTGGGCAAGGCCGTGGTCGCATTAGGGGCGATATTCGTCAACCTCGAGCAGGATGAGTCGGCCTACCGCGACGCGGGCCCCGACGGGCGTTCGCGATTCACAGGCGACAAGCTCGACTACGATCATATGCTGCTGGACCTGGAACGGCTGGGCACCCGGCTCAACAAGCTGTTCTCGAATTACTGAGCACGCAGGACGCCCGCTCCCGTCCAGACCGGCGGCTGCCCCGCTTTTCAAGCCGCGGCACTTGCTCGAAGTCATAAAAATGTCAGAAATGTTACACGCAGCCCAAATCGCGATTGCCGCGACTTCTCAACTGGCGCATCTTTAGCAAAAGGGACACGAGCAATTCGATGTCCGCAGCAGACGGGTTCGCACCCGGCCGCGAAACTCCGGGCGGCCGTGCACTCAGTCAACACTTGCCCAAAGGAGAAAAAAATGAAGTCGACCAATCCGATGGCCGCACTGTTCGGTAAGTCGCCGTTCAAGCCCATCCAGGCGCATATGCGAGTCGTTACCGAATGTGTGGCCGAGATTCCGCCGCTGTTCCAGGCGCTGGTGGATGGCGATCAGGACAAACTGGCGACCCAGAAGGACCGGATTTTCGAGAAAGAGAATGCCGCCGACGAGATCAAGAACCAACTCCGCGGACAGCTCCCGAAGAGCCTGCTGATGCCGGTCGACCGGCGCGACCTGCTCGAGGTGCTGGCGATGCAGGATTCGATTGCAGACACCGCCCAGGATATCGCCGGCCTGTTGATCGAGCGGCGGATGGAAGTGCCCGGGGACATGGCGGAGCCGCTGATGGCCCTGGTCAACCGCTGTGTCGATACCTGCAACGCAGCGGGCAAGATCATCGAGGAGTTGGATGAACTGGTCGAGATTGGCTTTCGCGGCCGCGAGGCGAGCCAGGTCGAAGACATGATGGCGGACCTGAACCGGATCGAGGACGAAACGGACGAGATGGGGATGCAGCTGGCACGCAAGCTGTTTGCCCAGGAGGACAGCATGTCGCCGGTGTCGGTGATGTTCTGGTACCAGCTGATCCAGTGGATCGGTGACCTGGCCGACTACGCCGAAAAGGTCGGTGACCGACTCAGACTGCTGATCGCACGCTGAGGTGGCGCCCGCCTGCCCTCACGGGGCGGCAAAAACCCATCCCGCACCCCCCGCCGAGGGCGGTGCCCGACAAAACAAGAACTAGGTAACTGCTATGGAAATCATTTCTGAGTACGGCACGATCTTCATGATCATGGCCATCGTCTTCGGCCTCTACATGACCTGGGGGATCGGCGCCAATGACGTCGCTAACGCGATGGGCACCTCGGTCGGCTCGGGTGCCATCACCGTCAAGCAGGCGATCCTGATCGCCGCGATCTTCGAGTTCGCCGGCGCCTTCATCGCCGGCGGCAACGTCACCAAGACCATCCGAAAGGGCATCATCGATCCCTCGTCGATCTCCGGATCACCGGAACTGCTGGTCTACGGCATGCTGGCAGCCCTGCTGGCGGCCGGGATCTGGCTGATGGTGGCGTCTTATCGCGGCTGGCCGGTCTCGACCACGCACTCGATCGTTGGCGCGATCGTCGGCTTTGCGATCGCCGGCATCGGCATGGACGCGGTGAACTGGGGCAAGATCGGCCAGATCGCCGCCAGCTGGATCGTTTCGCCAGTGCTCGGCGGGGTCATCGCGCTGGCACTGATGCTGAGCATCCGCAAGCTGATCCTCAACACCGACAACCCGTTCCAGAAGGCGAAGACCTATGGCCCGATCTACGTGTTCCTGGTCGGCTTCATCGTCAGCCTGGTCACGATGTTCAAGGGCCTGAAGCACCTCAACCTCGAATTCTCGATGGGCCAAAGCCTGGTGCTGGCCGTTATCTTCGGGGTCATCGTCGCGTTCATCGGCAAGCTGATGATCAATCGTGTAGAGGTTGACGAGACCGCCGATCGTGATTTCCACTACGCCAGCGTCGAAAAGGCGTTCGTGCCGATGATGATCTTCACCGCCTGTGCCATGGCGTTTGCCCACGGCTCGAACGACGTGGCAAACGGTATCGGCCCGCTCGCGGCGGTCGTTTCGATCGTCCAGAGTGGTGGCGAGGTCGGCCAGAAGGCAACCCTGCCGCTCTGGATTCTGCTGTTGGGCGGCGCGGGCATCGTGGTCGGTCTCGCAACGATGGGATGGAAGGTCATGCAGACCATCGGCACCAAGATCACCGAGCTGACCCCGACCCGTGGCTATTGCGCGACGCTGGCGGCCGCAACGACCGTGGTGCTCGCCTCGAAGACGGGGCTGCCGGTGTCCACGACGCATATCGCGGTGGGCGCGGTGATGGGAGTCGGCCTGGCACGCGGCCTGGGCGCGCTCGATCTGCGCGTGATCGGTAACATCGTCGTCTCCTGGGTGGTCACGCTGCCGGCTGGCGGCATACTGGCTGCGATCTTCTTCTATATCTTCAAGGCCATCTTCGGCTAGCCGCAAAGGCGTCGGGGGCCGCAGTTGCGACGCTGCGCGCTCCCCGACGCCCCAACGCTTGATGCAACCGTCACCCCCTGCACTCGTGAGCGACCAGCAAGACGACGACACGGTTCCGTGTCCGGAAGTGCATCGCATGAAGGGCCTGACCTTTCCGGCGGGCGTCAAGTTTCGGCACGTACTGGTGACCGGTCCGCCGGGCGCCGGGAAGAGCACGCTGATAAGACAGCTCGGCGGCTGGTCGGAAGAGGGCTACCTGGATCTTAGCCGGCGTCGCTGGTGGACCGACCAGGCGCTGGCGATTCGCCCACGGGAGATCCATCTGGGTTTTCCGTTCGTCGGCTTCGAGCAGGGACTCGCCGTGTTCGACCCGGAGTGGCTGGAGACCGACCCGCATCCGCGCCTGGAGCTGGCGCGTATCCAGGTCCCGCCGGCCAAGCGCCATTTCCTGTCGGTCGATTGGCGCGCACGCTATGTGTTCGAGTTCCTGCTGCCGCCGGCCCAGGTACTGTTCGCGCAACGCAGCCGGCGTGCCCGCCAAGGCACCCATCCGGTGGACCGTCACCTGAGTCTGGAGCTGGTCAGCGCGCAGCTCGCCGTCTTCCATCAATGCGCGCGCCACCTCGCGAAAAACGGCATGCGCATCTACATACGGGCGGGCACCGACGGCCCGCCGACCTGTATCGTCCCAAAGGGACGAGCCGATGAATAGCGTGCCCCCCGAAGCCAGGCCCACGTTGCTGAAACGACTGCGCCGGGCATTCTCTGGCCTCAGTCGCTGTCGCCTGTTGCAGTTGCGCGAGGCCTACCGCCTGGTGGGTGACAGCGTAAGGATTCCTTACGAAGGGTTCCCGATGGAGTTGCTGCTGGGCAAGGATGGCAAGCGCCTGCTGCTTCATCCGGAGTATCCCCTGGCGGGCAAGGGCGAACCCAAAGCGCCCGTCAGCTTCGTGCTGGAGGACCCGGAGCACGCCGCTGGCGCGATCGGCGGCTTCGTGCGGCTCGAGCCGGGGGACGAAATCACGCTGGGTCGCCACGACGCCAGGCAACAGACCCTATTCAACTACTCCGAGGCCGTGGCACCCCGCCACCTGCGGCTGATCCACGACGGCGATGCGGTGATATTCGAAGACAGGACCCGTCTCGGCACCTGCATCTCTCCGATGCTGAACCAGGAAAAGTCGGAACGCATGGCCTGCCTGCAGCGAGTGCGCGAGATTTTCGGCGGGCCGTTGCGCCCCCTGCCCAAGGACGAGGCGATGGCGTTGATCGAGGACGCGATTCGACTCACGGAACAAGAGCCCATGCGCCCGTGCGACAGCCGCGGCCTGCCCGGCGGCCTGCTGAAGCTGCCGGCGGCTCTGACACCGATCGTCGTGGCCGACCTGCACGGCCGCGTCGACAACCTGTTGGTGATCCTGAGCCACAACGGCTTTCTTCACGCACTGGAAAAGCGCGAGGCCTGCCTGGTCATCATCGGTGACGCGGTGCATTCCGAGCGTGACGGCGAGTTGGACCAGATGGACGACTCGATACTGATGATGGATCTCATCTTCCGTCTCAAGCAGCGTTTTCCAGAGCATTTCTTCTTCGTGCGGGGCAATCACGACAGCTTCGGCGAGGAGATCGCGAAGGGCGGTGTCCCGCAGGGACTGCTGTGGAAAAGGGCCCTGAAGAAGACGCGCGGCAAAGCCTATCGCAAGGCGATGCAGCGCTACTACGATCTGCTGCCCTACGTGGTTTCGTCCCAGGACTTCTGTGCCGCACATGCGGCACCCTCCCGGAGCAAGGTCACGGAGGAGATGTTGATCGACATCGCACGCTATCCCGGCCTCATCCCCGAAGTGATCAGCAACCGCATGATCCGCTCCAACCGCCCGGGAGGCTATACCAAGGGCGACGTGCGGCGCTTCCGCAAGTCGCTGGGCCTGCCACCCGAAACGCCGTTCATCGTAGGCCACACGCCGATGGATCAAACCCATACCTATTGGCTCAACGTCGGTGGCGCGGCACAGCACCACATTCTGTACAGCGCACACGAAGACTGGGTCGGCATGTTCGCCCGTATAGGCGGAGAGATGTGGCCGCTGAAATATCCGGCCGAACCCCTGCTGGATCTGGTCAACGACCTGGCATATGAAACACCCCGGGTGCAGGAGCGGCCAAGGGACTCATCGTCACAGACCGGCGCCCTATCCTGATGCAGGGTAACGCGGGGGCCAAAGCTTCAGTCGGCACCCGGCGGATCACCGGGCACGCACACGGTCATTCGCGCCGGGAAACGGCAGCCGAAGCGGCAGCCAAGGCCCTCCGTGCAGCTGATCTGCAGTTGCGCATCGTGCATGTCCAGTATCTGGCGCACGATGGCCAACCCCAGCCCTGAACCGCCGCGATCGCTCGAGCGGCCGGAGTCGACCCTGTAGAAACGCTCGGTCAGGCGCGAGAGGTGCCTGGCCGGAATGCCTGCGCCGTTGTCCTGCACCCAAAGCACGGCATGGTCGACGTCCAGGCCCCATGAGATGTCGACCCGAGTGCGGATCGGCGTATGCCGGATCGCGTTGAAGATCAGGTTGGAGAAGGCACTACGCAACAGCGACTCGTCGCCGAGCAACAACAGACCGGGATCGCCGTTCAGGTTCAGCACGTGGCCCGTGGCACGCGCCAGTTCACGCGCATCCTCGACAATGTCCTCGAGGCAGTCCAGCACCGCCACCGGTTCATGCTGCACCGCCCCCTCCCCCGCCTCGAGTGTCGACAGTATGGACAGGTCCTGGATCACGGCCTGCATGCGGCGGGTCTGATCCATCATGCGCAGCACTGGCGCCCGGTATGGCGCCTGCTCGTCCGCGGTGTCGAACAGGGTCTCGAGATAACCGTGCAGCACGGTAAGCGGCGTGCGCAGCTCGTGGGAAACGTTGAGCGTGAAGTCCTGCTGGGCGCGATTGAGATGATAGAGCCGCGTGATGTCGCGGGCGATCAGCAGGTGGCGCCGCGGCCCCTTCGTGAACCGGATGACGAGGATAGACAGCACCAATGCCGGGTCGCCCGGCGCCTCGATGTCCAATCCGCGACGGAAGTCTCCGGCATCAAGGTATTCCTGCATCACCGGGTGATCCACCAGCTCGCGCAGCCGGCGACCGGTCGCCGTGCGACGATCGATACCGAGATAGCATTCAGCCTGGCGGTTGAGCCAACTGACCGTGCCGTCGCGGCCGAACATTACCAAACCGTCCGGCAGCGCCGAGGCCATCTCGCGCAGACGGGAGAAAAACCGCCGCTGCCATGCTACCCGGCGGCGTTCGCGACGCTTTGACGACGCGGCACGATCGAACAGCTCGCGCCAGATACCCCAGACGCTGCCGGGCACCGGGCCTGACGCGCGCGACGTGAACGCCAGCAGGCGCAGCGCCTGTGCCAGGTGCCAGGCGGCGTAGCTTGCAAAACCGAGAGCCGCGCTCAGCGCGATGTCCAGCCCGGTCATGCC
>CBDTXT010000155.1:0-7053 GCA_965364465.1 uncultured Chromatiaceae bacterium | reverse complement strand
CAGGGCATTGACCACCAGGTTGCTCACGGCACTGCGCAGTTGCTTCTCGTCCCCCAGGACCCGCCGCGCGGATCGAACGTCGCACTCGATCTCTGCCACCTCCGAGCCCAGCGCGCGGCACTCGTCGGCAATCAGCCGCAACATCCCGCCGATCTCGACCTCCTGCTCCATGGACTTGACCGATTCTCCCTCCAGTCTCGCCAGCAGCAACAGGTCCTCGACGATCTGGCGCATCCTGGCAGCCTGCCGTCCCATCAGCTCGATCGGGCGTCGCAGTCGCTCGTCTTGGAGCTGCTCGCTCGCCTGCATGTTCTCGATGAAGCCACTCAACACCGTCAGCGGCGTGCGCAGCTCATGTGACACATTGGCGACAAAGTCCCGGCGTACCGTTTCGTGCCTCAGGCGCTCGCTGATGTCCTGCGCCAGCAGCAGCGTCTGGCCCTCGCCGTACGGCGCCAGACGGACCTCCAGTTTGCGCTCGCTGTTGCCGGGCGAAGTGGTCTGCAGCGTCGCATGGTAGTCGGCGCGCCGGATGAACTCGGTGGCCTCCGGGTGGCGAAACAGGTTGGACAGCGGCTGCCCGACGTCCTTGGCCGCCTGCAGCCCGAGCAGGCGAATCGCGGCATCGTTGAACCAGCGGATCCTGCCCTCGGCATCTAGCGCGACCGTCGCGTCGGGCAACGCGGAGGTGGAGGCCGAGTATTCGTTCAGCAGGGTCGTCAGACGCCTTTCGCGCTGTGCCTGGTGTGCCGAGACCCGGGCGATGCGCGAGTAGATGTCGCCCCAGAGACCCGAATGGGCCGGGATGTCGCCGGCCTCCTGGGTCCCAAGCCAATCCGCGAGGCGTTGCAGATGGAACAGCGAGCGCGCGATATACGCAGCAAGCGCAAGGCACAGCACAAGCGGTATCTGATCGAGCATTGTCCCGACGGCCCAGGCCGTGAGGATGAGGAGGGCGATGCCCCAGAGTTCCTGAACCAGGCCGGATCTTCGATTCAACTCGGCCTCACAGAGAACCGGTACCCTACCCCGCGAACGGTCTGGACCAGGTTCTCCAGGCCAAAGGGTTCCAGCGCCCGGCGCAGCCTCCGGATGTGCACGTCCACCGTGCGTTCTTCGATATACACGTTGCGGCCCCAGACCAGATCGAGCAGTTGCGACCGCGAATAGACGCGTTCCTGATGGGTCAGAAAGAAATGCAGCAGCTTGAATTCGGTCGGGCCGACCGAGACCGGCTGCTCGTCGGCCAGCACGCGATGCTGAATCAGGTCCATCTCGAGACGGTTGTCGACCCGGATAAGCTCGGTGCCGTCGCTGCCGGCCCGGCGAAGCACGGCCTTGATGCGCGCCAGCAGCTCGCGGGTCGAAAAGGGCTTCGTGACATAGTCATCGACGCCCGCATCGAGCCCCTGCACCTTGTAGTTCTCCTCGTCGCGGGCGGTCAGCATGATCACCGGCACCTCGCTCAGACGATCGTCCCGTTTCAACCACTTCGCGAACTCCAGGCCGCTCATGCCGGGCAGCATCCAGTCGAGCAAAATCAGCGAAGGGCTTTGATTCGCTAAAAGCTCCTGCGCTTCTCTGCCATCCGGTGCCTCGAGCACGTCATAGCCCGCACCGACCAGCGTTGCCGCCAGCAGCTCCCGCACCGCGTATTCATCTTCCACTACCAGGATCTTTGAAATCGACACCTGAGTTCACCCGTGTATGACCAGATTGTCGGCCATTACAGAGGTGCATTGTGACAGGGAAGTGACAGCCGTGTGTCAACGAAGTTGTAGGCCGCCGACGAGCCCGGACATTTGGGCGATCGCCCTGCCCAGCGCGGCACCAAATCGGTTCGCCAGGCGCTCGAGCGGATCGTCCTGCGTGGTGAAGTCCACGATGTCCTCGGCCCCGACGATCTCGCGCGCCACGTAGCCGGCGCTGCCTATCGCATCGGCGAGGCCGAGCGCGATGCCTTCATCGCCGCTCCAGAACAAGCCGCTGAACAACTGTGCGTCTTCGCCCTTGAGCCGATCGCCGCGCCCTGTCTTGACCGCCTCGATGAAGGTCGAGTGCAGATCGCCGAGCAATGCCGACGCATGCTCCCGGTCGAATTCGCTGAGTGGGCTGAACGGATCGAGGATCCCCTTATGCTGGCCCGCGGTCATCAGGCGTCGTTCGACGCCGAGCTGGTCCATCAGGTCGACGAAACCGAAGCCGTTCATCAATACCCCGATCGAACCGATCACGCTCGACTCGTTCACATAGATCTCGTCGGCCGCGGCGGCCACGTAGTAGCCGCCAGAGGCACAGATGTCGGTCACCACCGCGTACAGCGGGATATCCGGATACTTCTCGCGCAGGCGCAGGATTTCCTTATGGATGTCGCTGGATTGCACCGGAGAGCCGCCGGGCGAGTTGATGCGCAGTATCACGGCCTCGGTGTTGTCGTCTTCGAAGGCGTCGCGCAGCCCGGTCACCACGTTGTCCGCAGATGCCTTTTCGGTCGGCGAGATAACGCCGTCCAGTTCGACCAGCGCGGTGTGCGCCTTGCCGCCCATCGCCTTTTCCGACCAGTCCTTCGGCAGCAGCATGAACAGCAGCACGCCGAGATAGACGAAGGTCAGCAGCTTGAACAAGATGCCCCAGCGTCGCGACCTGCGGCGCTCAATCAGCGCGTCGCTGGCGAGCCGCTCGACCAGGTCTTTGTGCCATACGTCTTCTGTGGATCCCGTTTCCTTTTTCACTTCGCCAACCCCCACCTATGAATCCGGCGTCGCGGCCAACAGCCATTGCGATAGTGCCGGAAGGTCTTCGAAACACGCCAGCGCACCCGCTGCGACCAGCCGCTCCGGGGCGTGCACCCCATGCGCGACAGCGACCGCATCGACCCCCGCACTCGCGGCCATTTGCATATCGTATTCTGTATCACCGACCACCACGGCCGCCTGCGGCTGTGTGTTCAGGTCGCAGAGTATCTCCTCGAGCATCTGCGGGTGCGGTTTGGAAAAGGTCTCGTCGGCGCATCGCGTCGTATGGAACCAGTCGCCCAATCCACTCTCGGCCAGCGCCTTGTCGAGGCCGCTTCGACTCTTTCCGGTCGCGACGGCGAGCAGGTGCCCGGCGGTGTGCAGTCCCTCGATCATCTGTTGCGCCCCGGCGAACATGCGCGCCGGCTCGATCGCCTCACCCAGCCAGTGGCGCCGGTACGCATCCACCAGTCCGTCCACGTCCGGGCTCCCGACGTCGGGAAACAGACGCTGTACCGCCTCGCGCAGGCCGAGGCCAATGATGTCTCGGGCCGCCGCGTCACTCGGGACCGGCAGCCGCGCGTCGGCCGCGGCCTGCTGTATACAGGCTACGATGCGGGCCTCGGAGTCCATCAGCGTACCGTCCCAGTCGAATACGATCAGTTGATATTGCTTAGTCATCCAGGGTTTCGACCAATTGTGTCAGTTCATGAGCTAGCGGCGCCTCGACCGTCAAACAGCCAGTCTCGCGGGGCATCGGGATGCGCAGCGTTGCCGCATGCAGGAACAGCCGCCGCAGGCCGATGGCGCGGAATCGGCGATTGACCTCCGCATCGCCGTACTTCGCATCGCCGAGGATCGGCGTGCCGTGCGCCGCCGCATGCACGCGGATCTGATGAGTCCGACCGGTCTCCAGCGTGGCTTCGACAAGCGACGCCTCGGCGAATCGGCGCAGCACCCGAAAACGCGTCACGGCCGGTTTTCCCTCGGGGTCGACACGGACCATGCGCTCACCGCCGCGCAGCGTATTCTTGCGCAGTGGCAGATCGGCACGCCAGCTACCACCGCGGATCCGGCCATGCAGCAGCGTGAGATACCGCTTTTCGATGCGGCCCTGCCGCTGAAGTTCCTGTAGCCCGGTCAAGGCGCTGCGTTTCTTCGCCAGCATCAGACAGCCCGAGGTCTCCCGGTCGAGGCGATGGACCAGTTCGAGAAACGGGGCATCGGGCCGCGCGGCGCGCAGCAGCTCGATCACGCCATGCGACAGACCGCTGCCGCCGTGCACCGCGATCCCGGACGGCTTGTTGATCACGAGCAAGGCATCGTCTTCGAACAGGACCGATTGCCGGACCCGGTCGACCAGCCCCGTGGCCGGGTCGGTTGCCGACTTTTCCGTGCGGCGCACGGGTGGGATGCGGACAACGTCGCCGATCTTGAGCCGATAATCCGGCTTTCTGCGTCCTTTGTTGACTCGGACCTCGCCTTTGCGCAGCACGCGGTACACCCAGGTGCGCGGGACGCCCTTGAGGCGGCCGAGCAGAAAGTTGTCCAGCCGCTGGCCGTCGTGATTCTCACCGATCGTGACCAGCCGCACCCGCTCCGTGCGGGCGATGTCATCAGCCATCTGAAGCAGGTTCATGCGAAAAATGATGCATCTGTCTGATAATTTGATATATTTTGTAGCAGCCATGGCACCAGGTGTGGATTACAACGCCGAGAATACACCGTGCCTCGCTGAACGAGTTTCCTGCGCCGGGCGAACCCCGGCGCATATTGAAGCGCATACGCATGCGGCGCGAACGTCTCCAGATCGCCAAGCGAATCCTGATGAGCAGAACGCATCCGCAGGGTTGAGGATGCTACCCGACGCCACAGGCGTAACGCCAGAACATAGCGGCATGACTGATTTTCGACATTGCGGCTGGGTGGACGTGTGTCCCACAGCCTGTCGCTCGGCATGTCATAAATGAATTCGCTCTCGTGAGTATTCACGGGCTGAGTCCCCTGCCCGCCTGCGGTCGCGCCTATCGGCCCTGCGACCCGGCGGCACGCTCGGGTGCTGTTGCCCCTGGAATGGCCGCGAGGCAACAAGGAAAACCGAATGAAGCGTATGCTGATCAACGCGACTCAGCCAGAAGAGTTGCGTGTCGCCATCGTCGATGGCCAGAAGTTGTTCAATCTCGATATCGAATCTCCCGGCCGGGAGATGAAGAAAGCCAACATCTACAAGGGACGCGTCACGCGCGTGGAGCCCAGCCTCGAGGCGGCCTTTGTCGACTACGGCGCGGAACGTCATGGCTTCCTGCCGATGAAGGAGATTGCCAGAGGCTTTTTCAACGAAGACGCCTTCAGCGCCGGCAAGCGCAGCATCAACGAGCTGCTCAAGGAAGGCCAGGAGGTGATCGTTCAGGTCGAGAAGGAGGAGCGCGGCAACAAGGGCGCGGCGCTGACCACCTTCCTCTCGCTGGCCGGCCGCTACCTCGTGCTGATGCCCAACAATCCGCGCGCCGGAGGTGTTTCGCGACGCATCGAGGGTCAGGATCGCTCTGAACTCCGCGAGGCGATGAGCACCCTCGAGATCCCCGACGGCATGGGTCTGATCGTGCGCACCGCGGGCGTCGGCAAGGTCGCCGAGGAACTGCAGTGGGACCTGGATTACCTGCTGCAGCTGTGGAATGCGATCGAGCAGTCCGCCTCCGAGCGCAAGGCCCCATTCCTGATCTACCAGGAAAGCAACGTGATCATCCGTTCGATCCGAGACCACCTGCGGGCCGATATCGGCGAAATCGTCGTCGACCAGGGCGATACCTTCGAGCAGGCGCGGCAATTCATCGAGCAGGTGATGCCGAAATACCTGCGCAAGCTCAGGCTCTACGAGGACGAGGTCCCGCTGTTCTCGCGCTACCAGATCGAGTCGCAGATCGAATCGGCCTTCCGGCGCGAACTGCGCCTGCCGTCCGGCGGTTCGATCGTGATAGACCACACCGAGGCCCTGACATCGGTCGACATCAACTCGGCGCGCGCCACCCGGGGCTCAGACATCGAGGAAACCGCGCTCAACACGAACCTGGAGGCCGCCGACGAGATCGCTCGGCAGCTGCGCCTGCGCGACCTGGGCGGGCTGTTCGTGATCGATTTCATCGACATGACCCCGTCGCGCAACCAGCGCGAGGTGGAGAATCGCCTCAAAGACGCGATGAAGGAGGACCGTGCGCGGGTACAGATCGGACGCATCTCGCGTTTCGGACTGCTCGAGATGTCGCGCCAGCGGCTGCGCCCCTCGCTCGGCGAATCGGCGCATCAGGTGTGTCCGCGCTGTGACGGCCATGGTCATATTCGCAGCGTCGATTCCCTCGCCCTGTCGATCCTCCGCATCATCGAAGAGGAGGCGCTGAAGGAGAATACCGGCCGGGTGACTGCCCAGCTGCCGGTCGAGGTCGCGACCTACCTGTTGAACGAAAAGCGCCAGATGATCGCCGATGTCGAGGCGCGCCACAATGTCGCGATCGTATTGATACCCAACCGGCAACTCGAGACGCCGAAGTACGAACTCGAGCGTGTCCGGCGCCAGGACATGCGCGAGGACGAGGCCCCGAGTCACGCGATGGAGAAGGATTTCACGCCGGACACGCTGCCGCCTGCCGAACGCAGCCAGCCGCGTGTCGAGCAGCCCGCGGTGCAGAACATCGCGCCCGCTTCGCCGGCGCCGCAACGCCCCGAAATGCCGAGCACCGCCCCACCGCCCGTCGTGCAGAGCGGCACTGAGAGCGGTTTCATCAAGCGGCTTTTCAGCAGCATTTTCGCGCCGCGTGAAGAGCCCGCGACCAAGCCCGAGACACCGCCTCCCGCCGACGCCACTGCCGCAACCGCGCCGGCCAAGGGCGGTCAGCGCAGCGGTGCCGGCGGTCAGCGTCGCAACCAGCGCAGCGGCAACCGGTCAGGCGAGGCGCGCCAGGGACGCAGCCGGCGCGGTGGAAGACCGAGTCAGGGGGCTTCGAGCGCGGCCAAACCAGCGGCTAAAGAGGCCGATGCAAAGACTGAAAAGACCGGCAACGTGGCGGCAGGCAAACCCGGCAACGCGCAGTCCGACGACAAGGCGACCGAAGACGGCGCCAAGCGCGGCTCGCGGCGCGGCAGGCGCAGCGGCCGGCGGCGGCGCGGAGGTGGCGGTGACAAGGCTGCAGCGGGCGTCGAGGCGGTCGGTGCAGAGCACCCGTCCCCCGGTGTCCACCTGGCCGGAGGTGAGCACCCCGGTGGGGCAGCTCTGCACGCAGGCGGAGCAGCGCACGCGCTCGGGGTGGGCCATGGGCTCGCCCTT
>CBDTXT010000154.1:0-7058 GCA_965364465.1 uncultured Chromatiaceae bacterium | reverse complement strand
CTCGGCGCAGGTCATCACCAGTGTACGCTGGGCACGGGTCAGCCCGACGTAGGCCAGGCGGCGCTCTTCGGCGATGTTGTCTTCCTCGATGCTGCTGCGATGCGGCAACAGCTCCTCCTCCATGCCGACCAGGAAGACGTGCGGAAACTCCAGGCCCTTGGCACCGTGCAGTGTCATCAATACGATGCGATCTCCGCTCGCCTCCTCGTCCTGGCGCTCGAGGATGTCCAGCAGCGACAGGTGATTGACCATGCTGCCGATGCTGTCACCGCGTTGCTCGTCGTGTTGCAGTCTTTCCAGCCAACCGAGCAGTTCTTCGACGTTCTCCCAACGCCGCCCGGCGGCCTTCTCGCTGCTGCTGGTCTGGTCGAGCCACTCGCGGTAGCCGATGTCCGTCAATAGCCGGCGCACGGTGTCGACCGGTGCCTCGGACTCTGCGTTGCGTGCAACGGCACCGAGCCATGCGCCGAACTCGCGCAACCTGCCGAGCGGTCGGGCCTTGAGCCGGGTGTCCAGCCCGAATTCACTGATCGCCGACAACAGGTTACAGCCTCGTTCGGCCGCGTAGGCCGCTAGCCCCTCGAGCGTGCTGCTGCCTATCTCGCGCCGTGGCGTGTTGACGATGCGCAGCAGTGCGCTGTCATCGTCGGGATTGGCAACCAGGCGCAGGTAGGCCATCACGTCCTTGATCTCGCTGCGCGCAAAGAACGAGGTGCCGCCGCTGATGAAATACGGGATATTCTGGGTACGCAGCGCCTTCTCGAACGGCCGCGCCTGGTGGTTGCCGCGGTACAGGATCGCGAAGCTCGCATAGGCCGCCCCGCTGTTGAAGCGCCGATGGATGATCTCGCTGACCACCCGTTCGGCCTCGTCCTCCTCGTCCCTGCAGGTGATCACGCGCAGCGGGTCGCCGGGACCCAGTTCGCTCCACAGGCGCTTCTCGAACAGGTGTTCGTTGTTTGCGATCAACGTGTTGGCGGCGCGCAGGATGCGCCCGGTCGATCGATAATTCTGTTCCAGCTTGATTACCCGCAGATAGGGGAAATCCTCACGCAGCCGGGCGAGGTTCTCGGGGCGTGCGCCGCGCCACGCATAGATCGACTGGTCATCATCGCCGACCACGGTCAACGCGGCCCTGACCCCGACAAGCAGCTTGACCAGCGCGTACTGCGCGCCGTTGGTGTCCTGGTACTCGTCCACGAGCAGGTAGCGGATCCTGTTCTGCCAACGCTCGCGCAGTGACGCGTCGGTGTCCAGCAGCTTTACCGGCAACAGGATCAGGTCGTCGAAATCCACCGCATTGTAGGCGCGCAGTGCCCGTTGGTAGGCGTCATACAACGCAGCGAAATAGGCATCCAGGTCGTCTTTCGCCCGGCCCATTGCGGCGTCCGGATCGACCAGCTCGTTCTTCCAGGCCGAGATCTGCCAGCGCGCACGCTGCAGGGTCTCCCGGTCGGCGTCGTTGCGCTTCGCCAGCTCGCGCAGCAGCTGCTCGACGTCCTGCTCGTCGAAAATGCTGAAACCACGCCGCAGCCCGGCCGCCCCGAGCTCGCGTCGGATGATGTTCAGGCCGAGCGTGTGGAACGTCGAGATCGTAAGGCCGCGGCTCGCATCGCTGCCGAGCAGCCGCCCGACGCGCTCCTTCATTTCGCGCGCCGCCTTGTTCGTGAAGGTCACGGCCGTGATATGCGTTGGCATCGTCTCGGTGTGCTCGATCAGGTGTGCGATCTTCGCGGTGATCACGCGCGTCTTTCCCGATCCGGCGCCGGCCAACACCAGCAGCGGCCCATCGAGGTAGCGGACTGCCTCGCGCTGTCTTG
The DNA here is from genome assembly GCA_965364465.1 of uncultured Chromatiaceae bacterium. Taxonomy (GTDB): domain Bacteria; phylum Pseudomonadota; class Gammaproteobacteria; order Chromatiales; family Chromatiaceae; genus Thiosocius. Next base: position 5,238 of record CBDTXT010000154.1, on the reverse strand, counting down.
CATTGAGGTCGTGCATCGCGGCGCGGGTCAGGCATCCTCGCCAAACAGCGGGCGCTTCAGGCGATACAGGGCCGAGATGTCCTCGTCGCCGTGCCCTGTGGACATCAGCTGCTCATAGTGCGTCAGTGTCATCTCCACCGTCGGCAGCTGGACGTCGTCCGCTGCCATCATCGTCTGGCAGATCTTGAGATCCTTGTAATGCAGCGCGACGCGGAAGCCGGGCTCAAAGACCCCGCGCGTCATGCTGCGTCCGCGATGCTCGACGAACCAGTTGCCGGCCGCACCGCTGCTGACCGCGTCTACCACCTTTTCCATGTCCAGCGCCTGGTGCTGGCCGAATGCCAGGGCCTCGGTGACGGCCTGGTTGATACCGGCGCACATGATCTGATTGACTGCCTTGGTGGCCTGACCGCTGCCCACCGGGCCCATGTGCACGACCTTGCGGCTGATGCTCTCGAGCACCGGTCCGATCTGGTCGAGCACGGCCGTGTCGCCGCCGATCATCATGACCATGGTGCCCTTCTCGGCACCTTCCTTGCCACCCGAAACCGGGGCGTCTAGGAAATGGATGCCGTGCGCCTCGAGGCGCTCGGACACGCTGCGGGCGGTCTCGATGCTGACCGTCGAGGTGTCCAGCACCACGCTGCCCGCAGTCATCACGCGGGCCAGCCGCTCGACCACGTCTTGCAGGTCGGCGTCGGCCGAGACCGAGGTGATCACCAGGTCGGCCTGACCGGCCGCCGTCTCCAGCGCGTCGGCCAGCGCAAAGCCATGATGTGCTGCCGCGGCCTGGCCGCGCTCGGGCGATCGGTTCCACGCGTGCGTGAGGTGGCCGGCGCGGAAAAGGTTGCCGGCCATGCCGGCGCCCATGGCGCCGAGGCCGATGACAGTGGTCTTCATAAGTTTATTCTCGCTTTCGATTGGCGGTAAGGCGGTACGCCTGTCGGGCCTGCCATCGTAACGGCCCGAGCCGCCTGTGGCCAAGCCGTGGCCGCCGAGGGTTGGGCCGCTCCAGCCAACGTCGCGTCCGCCGCTGGTGCCTGTGCCGGGCAAAGTATGCCAGCCGACCCAGGCAGAGGCCGCCCTGGCTCGTTTCGGTGCCCGTTCGCGTGCCATACTGAACTTGAAAAATGTCTGCCGCTGGCGATAAGGAGGGATGGTCATGTCGCGGGCAATGAGATGGGCGAGGAGCTGGCTAGCAGCACTGATCCTTGCCACCTGCGCGGGTCCGGTCTTGTCTGCCGGTGAACAGTCGATCCCGGCACCGCCCGCGCCGCCTCAACTGGAGTCGGGCGAGCCACTCGAGCCCGAGGTCACGATCCGGCGCACGCAGCGCGAGACCATATACGAGTATCGCCGCAACGGGGTCTTGTTCATGGTCCGCGTGTTGCCGCGTGTCGGACCCGCCTACCACTTCGTCGATATCAACGGCGACGGCGAACTGGACTACCGACCCGGCGAGCCCATTCAGCACAACGTCAACCAGTGGCTGCTCTGGCAATGGTGGTGAGCAGGCCACAGTGCCGGAATTGAGTCGCCGGGCGCGCCCTCACTGCCGGCTAAGCGCCGCGAGCAGGCAGCGCAGGGCCTGGCCGCGGTGGCTCAGTGCGTTCTTGCGCTCGGCGGACAGTTCGGCCGCACTGCAGTCCTGATCGGGGACCAGAAACAGCGGGTCGTAGCCGAATCCCGCGTCTCCCCGCGGGGCCGGCAGGATACTGCCTTCCCATGTCCCCTGACAGATCAGTGGCGTCGGGTCGTCCGCGTGGCGCATGTAGACCAGAAGGCACTGAAATCGCGCGCTGCGGCGATCTTCAGGCACACCGGCCAGGGCCTGCAGCAGCCTGGCATTGTTCGCCGCGCTGTCGCCAGCCGGCCCGGCGTAGCGCGCCGAGTAGATCCCGGGCGCGCCGTTCAGGTGATCGACCTCCAGCCCGGAATCGTCGGCGATCGCCGGCAGCCCGGTATGCGCTGCCGCGTTGCGCGCCTTGAGAATCGCGTTTTCGACGAACGTCAGTCCGTTTTCGTCGACATCGGGGACCGCAAAATCGGATTGCGGGACGACCTCGATCCGGCGCTCGGCGAGCAGTTCGCCGAACTCCTTCACCTTCCCTTTGTTGCCGGTGGCAAGGACGACACGCTCTGGCATGCTGCGGGTTCTCCGGGTGGGCCTGTGTTCGGAAGGGTGGCGGTCCGCCGTGCTTCAGTGTTCGGTCAATACCGCGTCCTGGGCGGCGATGATCTGTGCCACGCCCTGCCGCGCGAGGTCGAGCATCGCATTCATCTCGTCGGTCGAGAACGGGAGCCCCTCAGCCGTGCCCTGAATCTCGATGAACCGCCCGCGGTTGTCCATCACGACGTTCATGTCCGTCTCGGCGCTGGAATCCTCGGCGTAATCCAGGTCCAGTACCGGCGTGCCATTGTAGACCCCGACCGAGACCGACGCGACGTTACCGATGATCGGGTCTTCCTCGATGCCGCCGGACGCGCGGAGGCCGCGCAGCGCGAGGCTCAGCGAAACGAACGCGCCCGATATCGCGGCGGTCCGGGTGCCGCCGTCCGCCTGTATCACGTCGCAGTCGAGCGTGATGGTGCGCTGCCCGAGGCGTGTCAGATCGACCGAGGCGCGCAGCGCACGGCCTATCAGGCGCTGGATCTCCATCGTACGACCTCCCTGCCCGCCGCGCGCCGCCTCACGCCCCATCCGGCTGTGCGTGGATCTCGGCAGCATGCCGTACTCGGCTGTCACCCAGCCCTGGTCCTCATCACGCAGCCAGCGCGGCTGGCGATCTTCGATGCTCGCGGTGCAGATCACCTTGGTGTTGCCGAACGCGACCAGCACCGAGCCCTCCGCATGCATGGTGAAATTCGGTGTGAAGGCGATAGGCCGCATCTGGTTCGGCGCTCTTCCGCTGGGTCGCATGGGGTTTCCTCAATAACTCGGATCGTTGATTGTCGTCGGCGCCTCGTGCCGGGGCTTCGGCGGCTGGCCTCGGGTCTGCGGGGCGCCAGTATCAGCCAGCCAGCGCAAGGCGACCGCGGTAACATTGTCACTGTTCGGCAGCGTCGCCGCTTGCTTTACCAGTGCCGGCAACGATGTCCCGAGGGGGCGGCTATCGTCGCGCAGTGTGCGAATCAGCGTCTGGCCCGGCACCTGGCTCCACAGGCCGTCGGAACATAGCACGATCAGGTCATCGGCCTGCAGCGCTGTCTGCGGCCCGCAGCTGGTGACCGGCGGCCGTGCCATGCCGCCGAGGCAACGGGTCAGACTGGCATGTGTGCGGGCGGGATCGTTTTTCTGCGGATCGCCGGCGGGTCGCACCTGGGCGTGATCGCGGGTCCTCGCGTGCACCCGGCCAGCGCGGATCAGGTAGAGGCGGCTGTCGCCCACATGCGCCCAGTGGACCGCGCCGTGCTGGATCACTGCAAGCACCGCGGTCGTGCGCGGCGTGATCCGCGGGTCCTGGCGACGACCGAAGCGCAGTATCGCCGCGTGTGCCCTGCCGATGCACTGCAGCATGAACTTCCGCGGGTCGGCCAGCGGCCTGGCGGCCTGCCGAAACTGCGATTCACTGACGTCGATCAGCAGTTGCGCGGCCGCCTCGCCACGCGGGTGACCGCCGAGACCGTCGGCGACCCCGAGCAGCAGCGTTTCGGAGCTGCCCAGGAAAAGGCTGCGGTCCTGGTTGTATCCACGATCGCCCGGCGCGCTGGCCCTGGCCGCCTCGAATAGCGTTTGCGTTCTGATCATTCCGCCGGCCGGGCCCGCGCGCCTTTCGTCGGGATCTCGATGCGACCGAGCAGCGCGTCGCGCAACTCGGCGGCGCTATGGGGGCGCTTTCCAGAATCCAGTTGCATCGCCCAGTCGATCGCCTCGAGGATCTCGCGCGGGTAGCGCCGCCCGAACAGTTCGATCGCCGGCACCAGCAGATCGTCGGCATCGCGTTCGACTGCCGAGGGCGGCGGCTTGCCCTCGATGCAGGCCCGCATCGTGGCGCCGATCGCATACACGTCGGTATAGGGGCCGACTCTTGCCGACGCGTAGTACTGCTCGATCGGCGAGAATCCCGGCGTCACGACCTGGGCCTTCTTGACGCCTACGTCGTCCAGTTGGAACACCGCACCGAAATCGAGCAGCAGCGGGTTGCCCCCGGGCCGCAGATGGACATTGCTCGGCTTGATGTCCAGGTGCAGGTGCTGGCGACTGTGGATCAGTTCCAGCGCGTCCAGCAACGGGGGGAACACGGTCATCAGGAAATTGGTGCTGAGGCCACCCTGTCGCTTCTTGATATACCGACCCAGGTTCTTGCCCGGCTCGTAGTTCATCACCAGATAGGCGGTGTTGTTGGCCAGGAAACAATTGCGGACATGGACGATGTTCGGGTGCCGTAGCGTCGCGAGGACGCTCGCTTCTTGGTAGAACAGGCGGCGGCCGCGTTGGAAGCTCTCGTGTTTCGCTTCCTCGCTGACCTTGACCGTGAGCCCCTTGTGCCGCATGCCGAAGCGCTTCGGCAGGTATTCCTTGATCGCGACCTCGTCGTGATTGTCTTCGTCCTCGGCGAGGTAGATCAGACTGAAACCGCCGCTGCCGATGAGTTTCGTGATCCGGTAACAGTCGAGCACGGTGCCGACGGGAAGACTGTCGCGGGGGCGGGCAGACATGCGGTCGCGTGGGTCTCGGTGCTTTCGGTGGGAATGCGGCTTATGATACACGCAATGCCCGCTATCGGCCGGACCCGGTCGCCTGATCCGAGGACACTATGATTCGAAGCATGACGGCGTTCGCACGCCAGCAGGGACACGCCGAGTACGGCGAGCTGACCTGGGAGGTCCGCTCGGTGAACCACCGCTTCCTCGAGGCGACGGTGCGGGTTCCCGAAGACCTGCGGGCGATCGAGCCGGCGGTGCGCGAGCGCGTGACCCGGCGGCTCGGCCGCGGCAAGGTCGAATGCAACCTGCGTTACAAGGCGGCTCCGGCCGGGACTGTCGAACTGCGAGTCAACGATGGGATGGTCGACCAGGTCCTCGCCGCCGCCGACAAGATGGCGCACCGACTACACAGCTCACATTCGCCGAGCATCATGGACGTATTGCGTTGGCCGGGAGTGCTGGAGGTTGCGGAGCAGGACTTCACGCCGGTCCAGGAGGCCGCGCTGGCGCTTTTCGATCGTGCCCTCGACGGACTGATCGAGAGTCGCGCACACGCGGGGGAGCGGCTGGCCGAGTTGATCGTGCGGCGGG
>CBDTXT010000153.1:0-7064 GCA_965364465.1 uncultured Chromatiaceae bacterium | reverse complement strand
GTGGGTGCTGGTCGGCTATTCCGGTGTGGTGGCCGGCTTCCTGATCCTGTCGTTCTACAGCGTGATCGCCCGGTGGGCCCTGGCCTATGTGTTCCAGACCGCGAGCGGTGGCCTCGATGGCGTGACGTCCAGCCGGGCCGGCGAGCTGTTCGCCGACCTGGTCGGGTCGCCCTGGCAATTGATGATATGGCACACGGTGTTCATCGTCATGACGACCGCGGTCGTCGCGCGTGGCGTGCGCGCGGGGCTCGAGCGCGCGGTGACGCTGCTGATGCCGGCACTGTTCGTGATGCTGCTGATCATGGTCGCTTACGCCTATCTGGAGGGCGACTTCCCACGCGCACTGCACTTCATGTTCGACGTCGATTTCGCGAGGGTTTTCGAGCTTTGTACCGGTCCGGCCGAGGCCCTCGATTGCCGCTTCAGTGGCGAACCACTTCTGGTCGCAATGGGGCATGCCTTCTTCACGTTGAGTCTCGGCATGGGGGCAATCATGGCCTACGGGGCCTATGTGCCGGAACACGCATCGATAACCGGGGCGACGATCACGATCGCGGCTGCCGACACGGTGGTCGCGCTGCTGGCGGGCCTGGCCATCTTCCCGATCGTGTTCGCGAGCGGTCTGGAGCCATCGGCCGGCCCGGGCCTGCTGTTCCAGACCTTGCCGATCGCGTTTGGCAACATGCCCGGCGGTCAGTGGTTCGGCACGTTGTTTTTCGTGCTGTTGGTGTTTGCTGCCTGGTCTTCGTCGATTTCGCTGGTGGAGCCGGCGGTCGCCTGGTTGGTCGAGAGCCGCGACTGGAGCCGCGGGATGGCGGCGGCACTGGTCGGCGCTTTGGCCTGGTTTCTCGGTATCGGGTCGGTCCTTTCGTTCAATCTTTGGTCCGGCGAGGAGTATCAGCTGTTCGGCAAGTCCGTGTTCGATCTGAAAGACTTCCTCGCATCGAACATCATGCTGCCGCTCGGCGGTCTGCTGATCGCGCTGTTCGTCGGCTACGGAGCGGGCCGCCACATGGCCCTGGGCGAGCTTTCAATCAGCCGTCAGCGCCTGTTCGACGCCTGGTGGTTCGTGATCCGCTACGTGTCGCCGGTAGGTATCGCCATCGTGTTCCTGAACTCGATAGGGGTCTTTTGATTGGCCAGGGTAGAGAAGTCGGCGCTGGTACCGTACTCGGCCCAGGCAATGTTCGACCTGGTTTCGGACGTGGAACGCTACAAGGAATTCCTGCCCTGGTGCAGCGATTCTCAGCTGCTCTCTCGCGGTGAGAACGAGTTGTGCGGCAGGATCGAGGTATCGCGCCTGGGAATCAGGCAGTCGTTCTCTACCTGTAATGCGTTGGATCCCCCGGGGCGCATGGGCCTGGTGTTGCACGAGGGACCGTTCAAGCAGCTGCAGGGCGAGTGGCGATTTGTCGAACTGCGGGAAGACGCCTGCAAGGTGATGCTGACGATGGAATTCGAGTTCTCGGGCAAGCTCATCAACAAGGCGTTCGGCAAGGCCTTCAATCAGGTGGCGAACTCGCTGGTCGAGTCGTTCGTCAAGCGGGCGCGCGAGGTCTACGGTGTCTGAGCCACAGATCGACGTCGAGATCGTCTATGCCCGTCCGGGCGAACAGGCACTGGAGCGGCTCCGGGTTGCGGCCGGTGCCACCGTCGAGTCGGTGATCCGTCAGTCCGGCTTTCTCGACCGCTTTCCAGAGATAGACCTGGCGAGGAACAAGGTCGGCGTGTTCGGCAAGACGACGCAATTGGCTACCACCTTGAACGCGGGCGATCGCGTCGAGATCTACCGGCCGCTGATCGCAGACCCGAAGGAGGCGCGAAAAAGGCGCGCGGCGGAGGGCAAGACGATGAAGCGGGGCGGCCGAGCGGCGGGCGACGCGGCCGAGAAGCCTTCGGGCTGAAGCAACGGCGCTAGTCGTAGTCCGGTTCGACCCCGACCAGTTCCAGCGTACGCTGCCAAAGTGAGCGGTCTTCAGGGACCCAGTCCGGGACGCTGACCACGACCTCTTTCTCCTTTATCACGCGCTCGTCTTCCGGCTGTGGCCGCAGGTCCCCGGCGACCCGCACGAGCCGGTCTCTTTCGAAGAACACGGTGACGCGCCGTATCTCGTCCGGCCTGCTGCCGACCCCGACGGTGAAGGCGTAGTCCCAGCGATCGGCGTGAAACACATCCGTCAACATCGGCGAGCCGAGTACGTACCTGACCTGGCGTTTGGTCATGCCGGGCTGCAGCTCGTTCACCTCATCCTGTGTGACCACGTTGCCCTGTTGAATCACTGGCCGATAGATGATCGGGGCGCGGTCCAGCGCATTTGGGATCGCGTCCGTGACGCTGGAGACCGAACTGCAGGCAGCGCAAAGCAAGGTTGCGGGAACGGTAATGAAAATGAGAAGCTTGTGCATGTCCTGGTGATCGGCATACCGGTGTATCGAGACCCGAAAGATGATAGCGAATCCCATCGAAAAGTACATGCGCGTCCGGAGGTGAGGATGGAGAACCAGGATATTCGCAAGGCGGGTCTCAAGGTCACGCTGCCACGGGTGAAGATCCTGGAAATTCTCGAGTCCAGTGACTCGCGGCACATGACGGCCGAGGATGTCTACAAGGCCCTGCTGGAGCGCGGTGAGGAAATCGGACTGGCGACCGTCTACCGTGTCTTGACGCAGTTCGTGAACGCAGGGCTTGCCGAGAAGCACCACTTCGAGGGCGGGCAGGCGGTCTTCGAGCTCGACCGCGGCCATCACCACGACCACATCGTCTGCGCACAATGTGGCCGGGTCGAAGAGTTCCTAGATGACACGATCGAGAAGTGCCAGCGTGATATTGCGGCTAGCAAGGGCTTCGAGATCACCGACCACTCCCTGATCATCTACGGTCGTTGCACGCGCCGAAACTGCCCCCACCGCGACGCTGGTGCCTGACACGGCACGCGCGGCCCTGGCCGCGATGCGCAGAAACGGCGGCCAGAACCGGTGTATTGGGCAGCCCCGGTTGACTAAGCTTATGCCGGGTCCCCGTAACGGGTACCGGATCAGAAGAACCAGACTCCGGAGGAGAGAAGATGCGAAGAATGTTCAACAGAGCCCTGGCCGTGCTGTCCCTGGCGGCGTTTGGCGCCGGCGCCTCGACCCAGGCACTGGCGCAGGGTGACTACCTGCTGGCGACGGCCAGCACCGGGGGCACCTACTACCCGGTCGGGGTCGCACTGTCGACCCTGGTCAAGGTGAAACTGCAGCCCACGGACAAGATCAACATGTCGGCGATCAACTCGGCGGGCTCCGGCGAGAACATCAAGCTATTGCGCGAAAACGAGAGTCAATTCGCGATCCTCCAGGGCCTCTATGGTGCCTACGCGTGGAACGGCACGGGTCCGCTGGAAAAGGAAGGCCGACAGGAGGGCCTGCGCGCAGTGACCATGTTGTGGCAGAACGTCGAACATTTTGTCGTGACCGCCGAGCATGCCAAGACTGGGACCATCGATGATGCGCTGGTCATCAATGGTGTCGCCGGTTTCGGCAAGAAGAACTCCGGGTCCCTCGGCTCCAGTCGCACGATCTTCAGTGGGCTCGGCGTTGACATCGACAAGCAGTTCGATCTCTTTTACGGAGGTTACGGGGCGCTCGCGAGCGCGATGCAGGACGGCAAGGCAGACCTGATCGGTACACCGGCCGGTGTGCCGGCGGGCGCGATCACCAAGCTGATGGCGGCCAAGGGAGACGGCGTGCGCCTGCTGTCCTTCACCCCGGCGCAGGCGGCAAAGGCTGACGGTGGTATGGAATTGTGGACTCCCTACCTGATACCGGCGGGCACCTACCCGGGCCAGGATGCAGACGTCAACACGATCGCGCAGCCCAACTTCCTCGCGGTGCGCAGTGACGTCCCGGAAGAGGACGTCTACAAGATCACCAAGACCATCTACGAGAATCTCGGTTTCTTGCAGTCCATTCACAAGGCAACCAAGGCCATGGCACTGGACAAGGCGGTTGCCGGCCTGCCGATGACGCTTCACACGGGCGCCGCGCGCTACTTCAAGGAGGCAGGGCTTGAGATACCCGCCCGCCTGATCGTCAACTAGCGCGCGGGCTCACGGCCGCCCTGCGTGGCGGTCGTGCACGCATGATGACGGACACCACACCGGCAAACGAGGCCGTTGCACTCGAGTCGGGCCTGCGCCAGCAGGCCTGGGTGCGTGGCACGGTCTACTGGCTCGGCGCCGCGATCGCGGTGCTGCACCTGGTGATGAATTTCACCACGATCTTTTCGACCCAGTGGCAGAGCACGCTGCACTTCGTCGGGCTCGGAATCCTCGCGATCCTGCTGTATCCGCCGCTGCGCAGAGAGCGCCTGGCCCGATCCCGCTGGGTGCTGGGACTGGATCTGGTGCTCGGCTGTGTATTCGTCGTGGCGACCCTCTGGGTCGTCGCGGCAGAAGATGCGATTTATGAGCGCGGCGTGAATATGACCGGCTGGGAGCAGCTGCTGGCCCTGGTCACGATCCTTGCCGCGATCGAACTGACCCGGCGCACGACCGGCCTGGTGATCCCGGTACTGATCGTTCTGGCACTGACCTACGTGGTGGCCTGGGGCGGGTGGATCGACAACGTGTTCCGGTTCGCGGGCCTGAGCACCGAGACGCTGCTGTTTCGCAGCATCTATGGCGACGACGCCCTGTTCGGCAGCATCGCCCAGATCTCCGTGTCCTTTGTATTCATGTTCATCCTGTTCGGCGCCTTCCTGGTGCGATCGGGCGCCGGCGATTTCGTGATCGCCATGGCGCGTGCGATCGCAGGCCGCGTAGTGGGCGGGCCCGGCCTGGTCGCGGTCGTCTCTTCCGGCCTGACCGGCACCATCTCGGGTTCGGCGATTGCGAACACGGTATCGACCGGTGTGATTACGATCCCGCTGATGAAGCGCGCCGGCTTCCCGCCGCGCTTCGCAGCCGGGGTCGAGGCGGCGGCCAGCACAGGCGGCCAGCTGATGCCACCGATCATGGGCGCCGGGGCCTTTGTGATGGCGAGTTACACGCAGATCCCCTATACGCATATCGTGCTGGTGTCGTTTCTGCCCGCCTTGCTCTACTTTCTCTCGGTGGCCTTCTTCGTGCGGATCGAGGCGAAGCGACTCGGTTTCTCTGTCGACGACAGTCAGCGGGCGACCGACCTGCTCACGGTGATGCGCGAGGGCGGCATCGTGTTCGTGCTGCCGATCACTGTGCTTATCCTGATGCTGGTGTCCGGGTTCACGCCGACCTACGCTGCCGGTGTCGCGATCCTGACGGTGATTGCCGCGAGCTGGCTGACGCCACGCCGGATGGGGCCACGGGACATCATCGATGCGCTGGCGCTGGGCAGCCGCAACATGATTACGACCGGGCTGCTGTTGGTAGCGGTCGGCCTGGTGGTCAACGTGATCGCGATGACTGGTGTGGGCAATACGCTGTCGCTGATGATTCAGCAATGGGCCGGCGGCAACCTGATTATCGCACTGGTCCTGGTCGCGCTGGCCTCGCTGGTGCTCGGCATGGGCCTTCCAGTCACCGCTGCCTACATCGTGCTGGCGACGCTGTCGGCGCCCGCGCTGTACAACCTGATAGCCGATGCCCAGCTGGTCGAGCTGATTGCGGCCGGGCAGACGCTGCCCGAGGCGGCCAGTGCGATGTTGATGCTGGCCGCCCCGGACAAGCTGCCCTTGCTCGGGCAGGCGATGTCCGACGCGGACGCGCGTGGCATACTTGACGCGTTGCGGTCGATCGACCCATCGCTGGTTACCGGGCTTTACGAGCAGGCGCTCGATCCTGTTGTGACGCTGGGCATCCTGCTGTCCGCGCATATGATCGTCTTCTGGCTGAGCCAGGACAGCAACGTGACCCCGCCGGTCTGCCTGACTGCGTTCGCTGCCGCGGCGATCGCGGGCACACGTCAGATTCCGACCGGGTTCACCGCATGGAAGCTCGCCAAGGGTCTCTACATCATGCCGATACTGTTCGCCTATACGCCGTTTCTTTACGCGGATTGGCGTGTGGCGCTGGAGATATTCTTTTTCGCGCTGCTGGGTCTTTACAGTTTCGCGGCGGCCTTTCAGGGGCACCTCGAACGCGACCTTGGGCCTGTGTCACGCGGCTTCCTCGCCATAGTCGCGGTCTGCTTGCTGTATCCGGAGCAACGGCTGCTGCATCTGCTCGCCTTTGCAGCATTCGCGGCCTTTTTTATCTGGGACAACATCCAGGCGCGCAGGACCCGCGCCACCAACTGAAGAGCCATCGCAATGCACTTGACCGCCACGCAGCAACTGCAGTTATCTCATGCCTCGGTGCGCCGTTTTCTCGACAAGCCGATCGACCGTGAATTGCTCGCGTCACTGGTGCGCTGTGGCCAGGCGGCCGCCAGCTCCAGTTTCATCCAGGCCTATTCCGTGGTGCGGGTCACACGCACCGAGGCCCGAGCGGCGATTGCCGCTGCCGCGGGCGGACAGGTGTGGATCGAGCGTGCACCGGAGTTTCTGGTGTTCTGTGCCGACCTGCGGCGTATCGACGCCGCGTGCCAGCGCGCCGGAAAAGGCCAGCTGGAGGGTTTCTCCGAGCATGGCCTGGCCGCGGTTGTGGACGTTGCGCTGATGGCGCAGAACGTGCTCCTCGCGGCCGAGTCGCAAGGGCTTGGGGGGGTGTTCATCGGCGGAATCCGCAATGCGCCGGGGGTCGTGGTCGAGCAGCTGGCGTTGCCGGACCTGGTCATGCCGGTGTTCGGCATGTGTCTGGGCTGGCCGGACGAGGCCAACGAGGTGAAGCCGCGTATGCCGGTCGAGTGCGTGCTCCACGAGGACACTTATCGTGACCTGCCGGCCGACACCGCCGCGGCGTACGATGCCCGGATGGCCCAGTATTACGCGTCGCGCGGCGCCAACACCAAGCTGAGCGATTGGACGCAGGCGGTCGCCAGCGCGATGCAGGGCAAAAAGCGCGAGCACATGCGCGAGTTCCTGCAGGCGCGCGGTTTCTTCGTCCGCTGACCGCCGCTGCCCGACGCCAGGCCCCGGACAAGTTCGCGTGGCGCGAGCCCCCGTA
>CBDTXT010000152.1:0-7098 GCA_965364465.1 uncultured Chromatiaceae bacterium | reverse complement strand
GGGCCGGCGGCGGCGGCGGGGTCGCCGGGATCTCCGACACGGAGATCAAAGCCACCACCTCACCCACGGTCCTGACATCCGTGGGCGGTCATGTCGCGGCCGCGCTTCTGGCACAGCATTCGTTTCAGGCTGCTGCTGGTCTCGCTGACCCTGCTCGGCATCCCCTGGGCCGGCTACCGCTTCATCCAGGAGACGGAACGCTTCCTGCGCGACGCGCAGGACCAGACACTGCAGTACACGGCCAGCTCGGTCGCCAACGTGATGCAGGGCCACGACGACAGCTTCCACGGTATCGCACGCGCCGGCGCGGTACTGACCTTTCGGAACCTGTTCCTGCATCCGCTCGTGGTGCCCCCACAGCTCGACGGCTACCGCGACGAATGGACGCGCTACCAGAACAACTTCAGTCGCCTGCAGTCGGTCGATGAGCGCCTCGAGGCGGAGATCCTGCTCGGCAGCCACGACCGGTATCTGTATCTGCTGCTCGGGGTCAGGGACGCGCATCACGATTTTGGCGATCAGGGTGACGCAGTCGATCTGGCGCTGACCGACCAGGCGGGGATGCTTCGACGCTATCGGATTCAGCCGCGTGCACCCGGCTGGGTCGCGGCCCGGCGCCTGCGCGCGGCCGATGAACCCGCGGACACCCCGGTCAGCGAACCGGCGATACGCGGTGAGTGGCAAAACGATGCCGCCGGCTACACGCTCGAGCTGCGCCTGCCGCGCGACCTGCTGCAGGACCGCCTTTCACTGCGATTTTTCGACGCTCACAGTGGGCAGTCCCTGGCCAGCGGCCTGATGTCACCGGCCGAGGCACTCGGTCGTATCGTGGAGCCGTCCAGGGTGCTCGCTGAAGCGCTCGCCCCGGTCACACCGCCAGCCACCCGGGCCTGGGTGACCGACCATCAGGGGCTGGTGCTGGCGCGTTCAGGCCGGCTCGCCGCAGACGCCCCGCCCGGCACCGGCGCCGGGGGGATGCCCTGGTTTCTCGAGAAGCTGATACTCGCCGTGCTGCCAGGCGAGGCCGACGTGACCGCGGACCTGCCCGACGACCAGACCCATCTGTTCATGCGACCGGTGGTGGATGCGCTCGCCGGGCGACCGACCAGCCTGCGCCGGCGACCCGGCACTGGCGACGCGGTCGTCGTCAGTGCGGCAGTGCCGATTCGCGACAGCGCGGGTATCAAGGGTGCGGTGCTGGTCGAGCAGACCACCGGTGCGATCCTGTCGGTGCAGAACCTGACGCTGCAGCGCCTGTTCGGCATCACACTGCTGTTCTTCAGCGTGATCGGCATCGGCCTGCTGGCCTTTGCCGCCAGGCTGGTCGCACGCATCGACCGAGTGCGCCATGCCGTCGAGGCGAAGACCGACCCAGACGGCCACGTCGAGAAGCCGCTGGGCAGAGACGGCTCACGCGACGAGATAGGCGAACTGGAGCGCAGCCTTGCAGCGCTGCCCGGCCGGCTGCAGGCTCCGGATGATTGTGTCCGGGCGACCATCGTACGCCTGTGGGGAGAAGCGTCGGAGCCGGTCGTTTGCGACCTGGCGGGGCTGCTGCGTGGCCGGATCGAACGGCTGCGCGCGGCGTACCGCGGGGTCGACCTCGCGCTGCAGGGTGCAGACCGGCCCGTCAGCATCACCGCTGCGCCCGACCTGGTTGCCGAGGCGATCGATCAGCTGGTCGCTCAGGCGGTGCGTTTGCGACGCCCCGGGAGCAGCATTGCGATCCGCTGTAGGATGCGCGACGACCGCGCCGAGCTGGCCGTGTACCACGAAGTGCCCCGACTGCCGCCAGCCGCGTCGGCCGACGCCCTCCAGCGTGCGTGCCGGGCGCCCGGGATGCGATGGGTGCAGTTGATCGGCGAGTTCCACGGCGCCGCGCTGCGTACCAGGGAGCACAAAGACCCGGCCGCTGTAATGGTCAGCCTGTCCTTTCCTCGCGGCGCTTGAACACAGCCGCCGCGATGGCCTGCCGGCGATCCACGCCACACCGTCCTTCGCAAGGTAACATGGGGTTGCCGGCGCCCTCGCCGGCTCTCGAGAGGTGCGGTCATCCCATGCCAGCGCTGTTGCAGGTCGAGGACCTGATCAAGGCCTATCCCGGCGTGCGTGCCGTCGACGGCGTCAGCTTCGCGGTTGCGACGGGCAGTTGTTTCGGCCTGCTGGGACCGAACGGCGCCGGTAAGACCACGACGCTGGAGGTGCTCGAAGGCATTACCGAGGCCGATGATGGCCGGGTCCTGTTTCGTGGGTCGCCGCGCGACGAAGGTTACCGCCAGATGATCGGCATCCAGTTCCAACACACGGCGCTGCAGGATTTCCAGACCGTCGGCGAGGCCCTGCGGCTGTTCGCCAGTTTCTATGCCCGGCGCCGCCCGCTCGACGAACTGATCGATCTGTGCGGTCTCGATGAGCTGCTCGAGCGCGACACGCGCAAGCTGTCCGGAGGACAACGCCAGCGGCTGCTGCTCGCGATCGCACTGGTCAACGACCCGGACCTGGTGTTCCTCGACGAGCCCACCACCGGACTCGATCCACAGTCACGACGCAATTTCTGGCGGTTGATCGAAGGCATCAAACATGAGGGCAAGACGATCCTGCTGACCACCCACTACATGGAGGAGGCCAAGGTGTTGTGTGACGAAATCGCCGTCATGGACCGCGGCAGGATTATCGAGCAGGGAGAGCCGAACCGCCTGCTGCACCAGCATTTTCCGCGGGCGCTGGTGCGTGTCCCGCTGCAGGTGCTTCCGGACCGCGAAGTCCCCCCACCGGGTTTCGAGATCCATGGCAGCCATGCGGTGGCGGCGACCAATGACATCGACCAGGTCCTCGGTGAACTGCGGCGCCAGGCGGTAGCACTCGACGAACTGCACATCAGCACACCGACGCTCGACGACCTGTTCCTCAAGCTCACCGGACACGGTCTGCGCGAGTCATGAAGCTCAGTCGCATCGTGGCGGTCGTTGCCGCTCGCAACCGGGAATTCTACCGTGACAAGGCGGGACTCGGTTGGAACCTGGTGATGCCGCTGGTGATCGTGCTGGGCTTCGCGTTCATCTTCAGCAGCCCGAACGAAGACCTGTACAAGGTCGGGATCCTGGGTATGCCGCCGGCCAGCGAACAGCCGGCCTTTCTTGCTCGTCGGCACATACGTTTCGTCCCTCAGGACAACGAAGCGGATGCGATCGAGAAGGTCCGCCTTCACCGGATCGACCTACTGCTCGACCTGCGCGACTCGCGACGCTACTGGGTGAACGACCTGTCGCCCAGAGGCTATATTGCGGAGCGACTGCTGCTGGAGAGTTACGGCGATGCGCCCGTCGGGTTGACCCGCGAGTCCGTATCCGGACGCGCGGTACGCTACGTCGACTGGGTGCTGCCCGGCGTGCTCGCGATGAACGTGATGTTCAGCAGCCTATGGGGCGTCGGTTGGGTCATCGTGCGCTACCGGAAGAACGGCGTGCTGCGGCGCCTGCGCGCCACGCCACTGACCGCAAGCGAGTTTCTGCTCGCTCAGATCATCTCACGCCTGCTGGTGGTGAGCAGTGTCACGCTGATCGTGTTCATCGCGACCGACATGCTGCTCGACTTCCCGATGCGCGGCTCCTACCTCGCCCTCGGTCTTATCTTCCTCACCGGGGCGATCGCACTGCTCAGCATCGGCCTGACGGTCTCTGCCAGGGTGCGCAGCGAAGAGCTCGCCGACGGCCTGCTGAACCTGATCTCATGGCCGATGATGATTCTCTCCGGCGTATGGTTTTCACTCGAAGGCACCAACGTCTGGGCGCAACGCATCGCCGAGTTTTTGCCACTCACCCATATGGTCGATGCCGCGCGCCGCGTCATGCTCGACGGCGCCGGCCTGGCCGACGTGGCGGCGGAAATCGGCATACTGCTGGCCATCGGCGTCGTGCTGCTGGGCTTGGCGGCCAGATCCTTCCGCTGGCAGTAGCGCCCGCCGCACGAGCCGATCGGCTTTGAGCCCGGCCCCCGGCCGGGCCCGGTTCAATTGGCGCCGGTTGCCGACTTGACCTTGTCGACCGCATCGCGTGCGCCCTGCTTGATGGTCTCGACACCCTTTTCGCCCAGTCTGCGCAGGTCGTCCTTGAGCAGATTACGCAGCTCGGCGTCCGACAGCGCCTGGCCGTTCAGGGTCATCTTGAATGGCAGTTGCGAATAGGCGCTGAGCGGATCGGCCAGCGTGAGGGCCGTGTCTTCCGACGCCTCGTAGGCGAAATGGCAGGCGGAGCGCATCGAAGTCCGCTTCCCGTCGCTGTCGACCACGTCGAAGGTCAGCCCGGTAATCGCGTGAGACGGACGATTGATGGTGTTTTCGCCGCCGGTGAATTCTACCGACTGCGCGCCAGGCTGCAGCGCGGTGCTCAGATTCTTGCACAGCTTCACACGCACATCCTCGCTGGAACCGGAGCAACCGGCAAGCAGCCCCGCGAACGTCGCCACGCAGGCGGCCAGGGCCATAGTCCGCGGTGTCTTTGAATAGTCTTGCATCGATCATCGTCTCCTTGTCGAGTTAAACAGGAAAATCAATAGCGGCATCCGCCAACAGGCTGCCACTTACGGCTCCAGCTGCATCCGGTCGACCTTCTGAAAACCGCGCGGCAGCTTGTTGCCACGCCGGCCACGCTCACCCTCATAGGCATTGAGATCGGCGGCACGCAGGATCAGGTAGCGCTTGCCGGAGTGCAGCCTGACCTTGGCGCCCTCCGGCACGGCCAGGATATCCACCAGGTATTCGCTGCGCTCTGCTACCGCTCTGGCGGGGATGCCGATGATCTTATTGCCCTTGCCACGGGTCAACTGCGGCAGTTCGCTCGCCGGGACCACCAGCATGCGGCCCTCACTGCTGACCGCGACCAGGCGATCGCTGTCCGCATCGCTGAGCGGGGACGGCCGCAGTAGACGTGCCCCCGCCGGCAGGGTGAGCACCGCCTTGCCAGCCTTCTTGTTGGCCAGCAGATCCTTGGCCTGCACGCGGAAACCGTAGCCGGCATCCGAGGCCAACAGCCACCACTGGTCCGGATCACCACCGAGCACCGCGACGAAGGACTGGCCCGCAGGCGGCTTGAAACGGCCCGTGAGCGGTTCACCCTGGCCACGCGCCGACGGCAGCGTGTGCGCAGCCAGCGAATAACTGCGGCCGGCGGAATCGAAGAACACCACCTGTTGGTTACTCCGCACCTGCACCGCGTGGCGGAAACTGTCGCCTGCCTTGTAGTTCAGTTCGGCCGGGTTCACCTCGTGCCCCTTTGCCGCGCGCACCCAGCCCTTGTCGGACAGTACCACCGTAACCGGCTCGCTCGGTGTGAACTCCGCCTCGCCCATCGCCTGGGCGGCCGCTCGGTCGACAATCGGCGAGCGCCGATCGTCGCCGTACTTTTGCGCATCTGCGGTCAGCTCCTTGCGAATCAGTGTCTTCATGCGCTGCCGGGAGCCCAAGGTCTTCTGCAATTCGTCGCGCTCCTTGCCCAGCGCCTCCTGTTCGGCGTGAATCTTCATCTCCTCGAGGCGGGCTAGGTGGCGCAACTTGGTGTCGAGGATATAGTCCGCCTGCAGTTCGCTGAGGTCGAAGCGCTTCATCAGGACCGGCTTGGGCTCATCCTCGGTGCGAATGATGCGTATCACCTCGTCGAGGTTCAGGAAGGCGACCAGCAGACCTTCGAGCAGATGCAGGCGTTCCAGCACCTTGTCGAGACGGAACTGCAGGCGGCGGCGGACCGTCTCGAAACGATACTCCAGCCACTCGACCAGGATCTCCCGCAGATCGCGCACCCGTGGGCGTCCGTCGAGTCCAATCATGTTCAGATTGACCCGATAGCTGCGCTCGAGGTCGGTGGTCGCGAACAGGTGCAGCATGACCCGCTCCGTATCGACGCGATTGGAGCGCGGCACGATCACGAGGCGGGTAGGGTTTTCGTGATCCGACTCGTCTCGCAGATCCTCTACCCAGGGCAGCTTGCGGGCCTGCATCTGCGCGGCGATCTGCTCCAGCACCCGTGCGCCCGATACCTGGTACGGCAGTGCGGTCACCACCACCGCGCCCTGGTCTTTGTGCCAGCGCGCGCGCATGCGCAGCGAACCGCCACCGGCCTGGTAGATGCGGCGCAGATCGGCGCGCGCGGTGATGATCTCGGCCTCGGTCGGAAAGTCCGGACCCGGGACATGCTCGCACAACTCGGCCAGCGTCGTCTTCGGCTGCTCCAACAGGCGGATGCAGGCGCTGCTGACCTCGCGCAGGTTATGCGGCGGGATATCGGTCGCCATGCCGACCGCGATGCCGGTAGCGCCGTTCAGCAGCAGGTTGGGCAGCCGTGCCGGCAGCATTGCCGGCTCCTGCAGCGTACCATCGAAATTCGGCAGCCAATCGACCGTGCCCTGACCCAGCTCCGCCAGCAGGACCTGCGCGTAGGGGGTGAGCCGGGCCTCGGTGTAGCGCATCGCCGCGAACGACTTGGGATCGTCCGGCGAACCCCAGTTGCCCTGCCCGTCGATCAGCGGGTACCGATAGGAGAAATCCTGCGCCATCAACACCATCGCCTCGTAGCAGGCACTGTCGCCGTGAGGATGGAACTTGCCCAGCACGTCACCCACGGTTCGCGCCGATTTCTTGTGTTTCGAGACCGCCGACAATCCGAGTTCGGACATCGCATAGATGATCCGACGCTGGACCGGTTTCAGGCCGTCACCGATGTGCGGCAGCGCCCGGTCCAGGATCACGTACATGGAGTAGTCCAGGTAGGCCTTCTCGGTGAAGCGACTCAGCGGCAGCTGTTCCACCCCTTCGTCGTTGTACTGCGGTTCCTGATCCATCGAACTCTTGGTCTGATTTGCGAAGGCCGGGATTCTACACGCGTCCGCCGACGCCTACCGTATCTGCAAACCAAGACGAACCGCCGCCGCGATGTCCGCAGGCTGTCGCCGCCGGTGATCTGAACATTTTCCGGCCGACCGCGGCAGGGTTGACCTATGATCCGGCTCATCGACCCCGGGATGGATGCCAATGTCACCCGCCGCCACACTCGACCAGATGATCGTGTTTCTCGAGGCTCACCAGAAGCTGTTCGTATTGACCGGCGC
>CBDTXT010000151.1:0-7102 GCA_965364465.1 uncultured Chromatiaceae bacterium | reverse complement strand
GGCTCGCGGATCGGCGCACGCGCCAACGGATTGATGTACCCGCCATTCAGCGGCCACCGGCACTCCGTATGCAACAGGCCCTTGCCGTCCAGCGGTCTGCCACTGCCGTCGATAATGCGCCCGAGCAGTTCGTCGCCGACGCTCGCCTCGCTCACCCGGCCAGTCGGCACGACACGCGCATCCGGCTCGAGGCCGCGAATATCGCCGGTCGGCATCAGGTACAGGCTCTCTCCGGAAAAGCCAACCACCTCGGCCTCGATACATTCACCCGCACTGTTGATCACGTCGCAGCGACCGCCGATCGCCGCGCGGCAGCCGACCGCCTCGAGCGTGAGGCCGACCATGCGTGTGAGCTTGCCCTCGACGACGAGTCCGCGACCTGCGCCGAGACGATCACCAAGGCGATGGATGCGCGCGGCCCAGATCGCGTTGCGTTCGAGCTCAGGCGGCACCGTTTTCCGACCCCCCGCCGTCCTGCACCCGCTCGCCGGCAAGCAACGGCGCGATCAGACTGCTCAGGCGCGAATCCAGCCGCGCATCGACCTGGGAGGTATCGGTATGGATACGGCAGCCGCCGCGCTGGATCACGGGGTCTTCGACGATCTGCCATTTCTGGTCATGGTCGCCGAGCGTGTAGGCCTCGCGCACCAGTACCGCGTCATCCGGGTGCAGCACCACACGCACATTGCGTACGCTGACCGGCAGCACGCCGAGTGCCTCGCGCACCACGCCGACGATCTGAGCCGGGTCGAGCTTGACCTCGCGGCGGATGAGCTGGCGCACCATGTTGATCACGAGCGCGACCACCTCGTCCTCGACCTGCTGGTCGAGTTGTTCGAACGGCCGGTCGAGCACGCTGATGATCTGATCGAGCCGCTCGACGCGCTCGCGGACCTGCGCCCTGCCCTCCTCCAGCCCTTCGCGATGACCGAAGTCCTGTCCCTCCCTGCGGCCCTGCTCGAACCCCTCGCCATGCGCCGCCCGCTGGATCTGGTCGAGCTGTGCGGCGGTGAGCAGACCGCCCGCCTCCTCGATGGGTGTCTCGCCGTGGCGCTGCACATGCGGCGGCTGCCACTGCGTGACCGTGACGTCTTCTGCGCGGAGGATCTGCACGCCGGTTTTCTTGCGCTCGTCCATCCGTGGCTAGTGGTCCATGTGGGGAGTTCTGTAGTGCCCAACAGCGGGGCTCCCTGCGGGCCGGTGCACGGGCCCCATCGCCGGCGTTACGATCGCTTGAATTGGCATTGGCTAGTCCTACGCTCACGTGCCATGTCGCTGAGACACGTGAACCGGCTGAGTGTTATGGGACTTCCCGCATGGACCACTAGATAAACTCTTCGCTGCCGCTGCCACCGAGATTGATCTCACCCGCATCGGATAGCCGGCGCGCGACCGTGAGGATCTCCTTCTGCGAGTTCTCGACGTCGCTGAGTTTGGCCGGCGGCGCCGCCTCCAGATCGTCCTTGAGCATCTCGGCTGCGCGCGAGGACATGTTCTTGAAGATCTTCTCGCGCAGCGGCTCGGGCGCCCCGCGCAGCGCCAGCAGCAGCTGGTCCGAAGATATCTCGCGCAGCAGGGTCTGCATACCGCGATCGTCGACGTCGATCAGGTTCTCGAACACGAACATGTTGTCCTGGATCTGCTGTGACAGCTCGTCGTCCGCCTCGTTGATCTGCTCGATCACCTTGCTCTCCACCGCCCCGTCGACGAAGTTCAGGATGTCCGCCGCCTTCTTGACCCCGCCGAGCGCGGACGACTTGACGTTGGAACCGCCGGAGAACTGCTTCTCGAGAATCTCATCGAGTTCCTGCAAGGCATTGGGCTGGATCCCGTCGAGCGTGGCGACCCGCATGATGACATCGGTGCGGACGCGCTCCGGAAACTCCGCGAGTACACCCGCGGCCTGGTCCGGGTCCAGAAAGGACATCACGATCGCGATGATCTGCGGGTGCTCGAGGCGTATCAGTTCCGCCACCGCGCGCGAGTCCATCCACTTTAGCTGCTCCAGACCCTTGCTGTTGCGGCCGAGCAGGATGCGGTCGATGATGCCGCTGGCCTTGTCCGCCCCCAGCGCCGAGGTCAGCATATTGCGGATGTATTCGTCCGACCCCATGCCGAGGGACGTCTGTTCGCCGATCGCGTCGACGAACTTCTGCATTACCAGCTCCATCTGTGAATTGGTTACATTGCTCAGTCCGGCCATCGCCAGTCCGATCTCCTGAACCTCCTTCGGTCCCATATGGCGCAGGATCTCGGCCGCGTGCTGCTCACCGAGGCCGAGCATCAACAGCGCCGAGCGCTCCACACCGCTGAGCGCCCTGAGAACTTGTGCATCTGCACTCTGTTCCATGTCAGGCCGCTTCTTCGCTCATCCAGGTCTTCACCAGCTGCGCGACCCGTTTCGGGTCCTCGTCCACCAGCTGGCGCGCCGCATCCATGATGTTCTCGTAACGGGCGCCACCGGGCAGCTGCAGTGGCTGTCCGTCGCTGCCGAGCAATGGGTCCTGCGCCGCTGACCCGCCGGCCGCTGGCGAGGCCAATGGACCCTCGACCCTCGCGGGCTCGACGTCGGAACCGCCGGCCAGCTCGGCGGGGCTTGCGGTCAGGCGCCGCAGGGTGGGCTTCAACACGAAGAGGATCAGCAACAGCACCAGGAGCAGACCGCCGACCTGCTTGACCAGTTCGGTGAACCAGTCCTGTTCCCAAAGGGGCACCTCGGGCAGTTCGGCGACCGGCTCGGGATTCAGGAAGGAGCTGTTCATGACCCGCACACTGTCACCGCGGCGCGCGTCGAAACCGACCGCTTCGCGCACCAGCTCGGTCAGCCGTTCGATTTCTTCCGGGGTACGCTCGCGCATGCTGACGCTGCCATCTGCCGCCGTCGTGGCGATGTCGTCGACCACCACCGCGACCGACAGACGGCGCAGTGAGATCGGCGACAGCCGAGTATGGCTGATGACGCGGTCGAGCTCGTAATTGCGGGTCGACTGGCGGCTGGAGTTGATCGTGCTGTCCGGCTCCTCTGGGCCTTCCTCAGCGTTTTCCGGCGCGTTGCCCGCCGCAGGCGGCTGGTTCGCCAACGCACCCGGTACACCACCGACCCCGAGGCCACTGGTCTTCTCCTCGTTGAGCTGCTCGCTGCGCAGCGCCGGCTGATCCGGGTCGTAGCGTTCCTGTGTCTCCTCTGTCACGGTAAAATCGACGTCTGCGGCGACCTGCGCCCGCACTTTGTCGCGACCCACGATCGGGGCGAGCAGGTCTTCGATGCGTGCGCGGTAGTGCTCCTCGATGCGCCGCGTATGCTCGAACTGATTGGCCGAGAGCTTCAGTTCGCGGCTCTCCTGTTCGTCGCTCAGCAGCCGGCCCTTTTGATCGATCACGGCCACGCGGCCAGGTTCGAGTTCCGGGATACTGGATGCGACCAGGTGCACGATGGCCTCGACCTGGGCCGCTTCGAGCGCGCGGCCATTGTGCAAACGCAACGTCACCGACGCACTCGGCGGTTGGCGTTTTCTGATGAACACCGACTGCTTCGGGATGGCCAGATGCACCCGCGCGCTCTGCACCGAGCCGATGGTCGCGATGGTACGTGCCAGTTCGCCCTGCAGGGCCTGCTGATAGCGCGCCCGTTCGACCACCTGGCTGGTACCGAAACCGGTATCCTGCTGCAACAGCTCGAAGCCCATGCCGGCACCGTTCGGCAGGCCCTGACCGGCCAGCTGCATACGGATCTCTTTCAGCTTGGCGGACGGCACCATCACCATCCCGCTGGCCTCGTCGATCCGAAAATCGGCCCCGGTCTGGCGCAGTGCCTCCATTACCTCGCTGGCGTCTTTCTCCGCCAGGCTCCCGTACAGCGGCGTGTAGCTCGGTGACTGGGACCAGAGCACGACAGCGACCCCGAGCGCCACGCTGGCGGCGATGCCGACCATCACGGCCAGCTGGCGCAACCAGGGATTGTCCGCGATCGCACCCACGCCCACGCCCGGATCCGCCGCCGGAAGACTCTTCACATTCGCCGCATCGGCCATGTCTTTGATCTACCCTTCAGCCGCCTCGTCCGACACTGCAATCAGACGGGCATGTTCATGACGTCCTTGTAGGCGTCGACCAGCTTGTTGCGTACCTCGACCATGGCCTGAAAGGACACGCTGGACTTCTGCGCCGCGATCATCACCTCGGCGAGATCGAGTCCCTCTCGGCCCTGTTCGAATGCGGTACGCAGGGAATTGGCCTGCTGCTGGGTCGCGTTGACCGAATCGATCGAGCGCTTGAGCAGTTCGCCGAATTCGTTTGGCGGGGATTCCTCGATACCCCCGCTACTGGCCGCCTGGGCGCGAACGACGCGCATCTGTGCCAAGACCTGGTTGATTTCCGGAGTGCTCATGGTCTCTGTCCTGTTGTTCTGATCGGTTTTCTGACACGCAATTGCCGCCCCCGCGGACTCTGCAGATTTCGCGCCAAAATCAATGTCGGGGAATCGACACCCCGGCCTCGCGCAGCTTCTGCAGCTTGTAACGCAGCGTCCGGGGGCTGATACCGAGGATCTGGGCGGCCTGCTTGCGGCTGCCGCGACCGCTACGCAGCGCATCGAGAATCATCTGCTCCTCGACGTTGCGCAGGTCGTCGGTCAGACGGCCCTTGCCGGTCGGCTCGTTGCCAGCGTCGGTCGACGCCGGGGCGAAATCACCGTCCAGGGTCTCGAAGTGGATGTCGGAGGCTGCGATACGGTTGCCGTCACACAGGATCAGTGCCCGCTGCATCAGATTGTCGAGCTCGCGGACATTGCCTGGCCACGCGTGCGCAAACAGCCTGGCCTCCGCCTCGGGGTCGAGCGGCGGCAAGGTTTCGCCGCTGCGCAGGTGGCGCTCCATCAGGTGGCGCGCCAGTGGCAGGATATCGCGCGGCCGTTCGCGCAGCGGCGGCAACGTCACCGGGAAAACGTTCAGACGATAGAACAGATCTTCGCGGAAACGCCCCGCGGCGACCTCTTCGCGCAGGTGACGATTCGAGGTAGCCAGTACGCGCACGTCGAGCTGTATCACCTCGCGTCCGCCCAGTCGCTCCACCTCGCGCTCCTGCAGCACCCGCAGCAGCTTTGCCTGCAGCGCCAGGCTCATTTCGGAGATCTCGTCGAGCAGCAGCGTGCCGCCCTGGGCCTGCTCGAATTTGCCGGCACTGGCTCGCACCGCGCCGGTGAATGCACCTTTCTCATAGCCGAACAACACGGCCTCGAGCATGTTCTCGGGGATCGCCGCGCAGTTGATCGCAACAAAGGCGCCGTCGGCGCGGTACGAACGACAGTGGATGTAACGCGCCAGCACCTCTTTCCCGGTACCCGACTCGCCACCGATCATCACGGTCGCGTCGCTGGCCGCTACGCGATTGGCGAGTTCCACGAGTTCGCGCGTGCGCAGGTCCTCGGCGATCATCCGCCCGTCCTCGTGGTGCCGCTGGGGCAGGTAGCGCTCGACCTTCTGTAGCAGGTCGTTCACCTCGAAGGGCTTGGCCAGGTAGTCGACCGCACCCAGCTTCATCGCCTCGACCGCCTGCTCTACCGTGCCATAGGCGGTCATCACCAGCACCGGCAGCTCCTGGAAACGCGCGCGCAGGTTGCGCAGCAGGGCACGTCCGTCCATCGGGCGCATCTGCACGTCGGTCAGCACCATATCGATGGTGTCGCGGTCGAGCCGGGCCAGCGCCTGCTCACCATCAGTCGCGGTCACCACCTCGTAGCCCGAGAGCATCAGCGTATCGCTCAAGGCCTGCGCCAACGCGCTGTCGTCTTCCACTACCAAAATGCGCGATGGATTGATCACGGCGACTCCCTCACTGCTGACGATTGCGCAGCCGGCGCCGCGAGCGCCGGCAGCTGGATTTCGAAACGGGCGCCGCCCAGCGTCGCATCGCCCACACACAGCGCGCCGCCATGCTGCAACACCACGGCCTGGACGACTGCGAGGCCAAGACCGGTGCCGCGTTCGCGGGTCGTGAAGAACGGGTCGAAAATGCGCGGCATTGCGAGCGGGTCGATACCCGGGCCATCGTCCTCGAATATCAGCCGCAGCGAACCATCGGGTCCGCTGTCGGCCGACACCGCGAGCGTGACGCCTTCGCCGCCATGGTTGAGCGCGTTGTCGATCAGGTTGCTGAAGGCGCCGGCGAGGCTGTCCAGATTGCCGGCGACCCGGCGCCCGGCGACATTTTCGAGGTCGAGCTGCACCCGGGCCCCGAGTTGACGTAGCCGCGGCCGGAGCCCGGCCAGCGCGGTGGTCAGCGCATCTTCGACGCGCACCGGACTCGCCTTGAAACTGCCACCGCGGCTGAATGCGAGCATCTCGCGGACCAGCGCCTCGGTGTGTCGCAGGCCGTCCAGCAGCTTCTGGCTGAATGCGCGACGCTGCGCATCGCTCAAGCCGTCTTTCGCCAGCTGGCCGGCGTACAGTACCGAGGTCGACAAGGGGGTGCGCACCTGGTGGGCGAGTTGCGCCGCCATTTCACCCATCGCGCTCAGTCGGTCCTGGCGCTCGACCCGCTCCTGCAGGCGACGCTGGTCCGTCACGTCGACGACCACGAGGATGCGACCGCGATCGTTGAGCGGGCGTTGCGACACGCTGACCCGGCGCCCGTCGTGCAGGCGCCAGTCGCCGGGTGCCGGCTCGGCCGCTACGACCTCGCGCTTCACCTCGCTCCAGCGCCGTCCCCAGGCGAGGCCCGGAAACAGTTGTTCGGCGGCAGGATTGAACCGGTCTACCCGGTCGCGCGCATCAACCAGCACGATCGCCGCAGGGAGCGCTTCGAGCAGTACGCCGAGTTGGTCGGCGAGGTGCTCCTTCTGTACCCGCTCGACAGAACGCTCGCGGCGTGACAGGGCCAGCTCACGACCGAGATCAGCGACGCGCCCCTCGAGCTGTCCGTAGGCGCTGGTTAGGCGCTCCGACAGTTCGTTGAATACGCCGAACGCGTGTTCCAGATCCCGTGTGGATTGCGGCGGTCGTGTCTGGAGTTCGCCCATGCGTCTGAAGCCCGTCTCCCGATACTGTTGTGGAAGTGGATCAGCAAGACACGTGCCGTAGAAAAGTTGTCAGCAAAAACAGCAGCT
>CBDTXT010000150.1:0-7108 GCA_965364465.1 uncultured Chromatiaceae bacterium | reverse complement strand
GCGACCTTTTCCATCACCATCGCTTCCAGGTCGCGCTTGTAGCGGGCGACACGTTCGAGCACCTGGGGATCACCGGCACCCAGGATCTGGGCTGCGAGGATGCCGGCATTCTTCGCACCGTTGATCGCCACAGTCGCGACCGGCACACCGGCCGGCATCTGAACGATGGACAACAGGGAATCCTGGCCGCTCAGCGCTGAACTCTTCACCGGCACCCCGATCACAGGCAGCTCGGTAATCGCAGCGGCCATCCCGGGCAGGTGCGCGGCCCCGCCGGCGCCGGCGATGATCACCCGCAGCCCGCGCGTACGGGCCGACTGCGCATAGTCGTACAGTCTTGCCGGCGTCCGGTGCGCCGAGACGATGGTCATCTCGTAGGCGACACCGAACTCCTGCAGTATCGCAGCGGCCTCGCGCATGACCGGCAGATCGGAATCGCTGCCCATGATGATGCCGACTCGTACCTCAGTCATATCTGCTTGTCTCCCAGAATCCTGATCAGTGACTTGACCCGCGTCGCCTTGTCACAGGCGGCCTCCACGCTGTCGTCAATCACCGTGACATGGCCCATCTTGCGGCCCGGTTTGGTTACGGCCTTGCCGTAGATGTGGACACAGACGCCGGGGATCGCAAGCACCGCGGCAAGCCCCGATATCAACGGCCTGCCCTGGTAAGCCGGTTCACCGAGCAGGTTGACCATCGCGGCGGGCGACAGTTGGCGCGTGTCGCCCAGGGGTAGCCCGAGGATCGCGCGCAGGTGCTGCTCGAACTGGTCGGTGACACAGGCCTCGATGGTGTGATGACCGGAATTGTGCGTTCGCGGCGCGACCTCGTTGACCAGCAGCTCGCCGCCGCCAGTCATGAACATTTCGATACCGAACACGCCCACGCCCCGCATCATCTCGACCGTTCGTAGCGCGAGTGCCTCGGCACGCCGCGCGACATCGGCTGCGACGCTGGCCGGCGCGACCAGAAAGTCGAGCACGTTATCCTCATCACGGAAACGCATCTCGACCGCCGGGTAGGCCCTGGACTCGCCGTCGACATTGCGTGCGACCATTACCGCCAGTTCCTTCTCGGCCACGACGAAGCGTTCGAGGTAGCCGGGCAACGGCAAATGTTTCGCGAATGCGGACGCATCCGGCATCACCACCACGCCACGACCGTCGTAGCCACCGCGGCGCGCCTTCTGCACCAGCGGATAGCCGAAGGCCGCGAAAGCGGCCGCATCCGGCGCCGGCGCGTCGATGAACTCGGAGGTCGGGATCCCGGCGTCGCGCAGGAAGCACTTCTGTCGGTACTTGTCCTGGATGACCGCGAGCAGCCCGGGAGACGGATAGATCTTGTGCCCCTCTGCCTCGAGCCGGCTCAACGTCTCGGTCTCGATGTTCTCGAGTTCGAAGGTTATCAGGTCGCAGGATTCCGCCAGCTCGCGCAACATCGCCGGATCGCTGTAGTCGCCGACGATCTGGTGACCGGCGACCTGTCCCGCCGGCGACCCCTGCACCGGGTCCAGCACCACACAGGTGCAGCCGAGCCGCTTGGCGGCCTTGACCAGCATGCGGCCAAGCTGGCCCCCGCCGATCAGGCCGATGCGGGCAACGGGGTAAGGATAGAGGTCGTCCATCGGGGTTGCCGGGAAAATCGAAAGGGCGCGATTCTAGCGTGGATCGTCACGGTTTGCCGACAATTGCGTGCAGGTGCACCGCACCGGGGACAGTCGAGACGGCGCCACTCGAGTTGACGCAGCGCAACTATGGGCCGCCCCGGCCCTCGGATCACGGGCCGCGGGCAACGGCTATGGTATAGTCGCGCGCAGTACTAAATTAGGAACTGCTGAATAAGAAATCGCTGCGGGCGGCAGACGCGGCCACGGCCTGCGTCCCGGGGCTATCGTTTCTCGTTCGGTCGGCTCCTCGACCGTTAATCTGACATCAAAACGTAAGATCCAGGGGGGACAGCATGTCCAAACAACATCCCGTCGTCGCGGTCACCGGATCGTCCGGTGCCGGCACCACGACCGTAAAGCGCGCCTTCGAGCACATCTTCATCCGCGAGGGCATCAATGCCGCGGTGGTGGAGGGCGACAGCTTCCACCGCTACGAGCGCAGCGAGATGAAGGTCAAGATGACCGAGGACAGCCTGAGCCACTTCGGCCCCGGGGCCAACCGGTTCGACAAGCTCGCAGAACTCTTCAAGACCTACGGCGAGACCGGCACCGGCGAGAAAAGGTATTACCTGCATAACGACGACGAGGCGGACGAGCACAACACGCGCCTGGGCACTGACAAGAAGGCCGGAGAGTTCACCCCTTGGGAACCGATCCCCGAGGGCACCGACCTGCTGTTCTACGAGGGACTTCACGGGCTGGTGAAGACCGAGGAGGACGACGTCGCCTCGCACGTCGACCTCGGCATCGGCGTGGTGCCGATCGTCAACCTCGAGTGGATCCAGAAGATCCACCGCGACAACGCCGAGCGCGGTTACTCGCCGGAGGCAGTGGTCGACACGATCATGCGACGCATGCCGGACTATATTCGCCACATTACGCCGCAGTTCTCACGCACCGATATCAACTTCCAGCGCGTATCCCTGGTCGATACCTCGAACCCCTTCATCGCCCGCGACATCCCGACCCCGGACGAGAGCTTCGTGGTCATCCGCTTTACCGACCCGGGCAAGTTCAATACGGATTTCCAGTACCTGCTGGCGATGATCAACGGCTCGTTCATGTCGCGCCGCAACAGCATCGTGGTACCGGGCGGAAAGATGAGCTTCGCGATGGAAATCATATTCGGCCCCATCATCCACCAGATGATGGATGAACGCGCCATCTGAACCGGCGATGGTGGCGACATCCAGCCGCCACCGCACACGCTCCCATGTCCTCTTTCATCAACAGCCACGTCACCGGCCCCGACTGGCGCGAGCTCTGCGACCGGGCGCTTGCGCAGATCGGGGAAGTCACGGGGCGTCAACTCGCGTTTGTCTATCTGGCGGACGATCTGGCCGGCGAGGCGGATCGCTTGGTCGACCATCTGCGTGACCGGACCGGCATCCCGCACTGGGTCGGCTGCGTCGGCATGGGGCTGTGCAGCACAGCCCGTGAAACCTATCAGGAACCCGGCGTTTCGATTCTCGTCACACCGTTCGGGGCCGCCGATTTCCGGATCATCCCGACGCTCGATGGCGACATGGGCGACTGGCTCGACGCGACACGCGACTGGCGCGAGCGCAACCTTGCCTCGGTCGCCGTGGTGCATGGCGACCCCGGCAGCTCCGCGCTCCCCGGACTGATGAGCGCCCTGAGCGAGGGATTACAGGGCGGCTTCCTGGTCGGCGGAATCGCCTCGGGCGAGAAACTGGCACCACAGATCGCCGACCGGGCCACCGGCGGTGGCCTGTCGGGCGTGTTGTTTTCCGGCAACGTCGCGATCAGCACCGGCCTGACGCAGGGCTGCAGCCTGATCGGTCACAAACACCGGGTCACACGCTGTCAACGGAACATTATCGAGTCCATAGACGACCGTCCGGCGCTCGAGGTGTTCAAAGAAGACATCGGCGAGGTGCTCGCGCGCGACCTGCAGCGGGTTGGCGGCTACATCTTCGCAGCGCTGCCGATCGCCGGATCGGATACCGGGGACTACCTGGTGCGCAACCTGATCGGCATCGACACCGACCGCGGGCTGCTCGCCATCGGCGACATGCTGGAACCCGGGATGGAGATCCAGTTTGCGCGACGCGACGCGCAGTCCGCGCGCGACGACCTCACCCGGATGATCGATGGGCTGCTGAAGCGTCTCCCGGGTCCGCCACGCGGCGCGCTCTACCATAGCTGCCTCGGGCGCGGCCGTAATCTGTTCGGCGACGACTCGGGCGAACTCCGGCTGGTGCAACAGCTACTCGGCGACGTACCGCTGGCGGGCTTCTATGCGAACGGGGAGATATCGCACAATCGCCTGTACGGCTATACGGGCGTACTGACCTTGTTCAGCTGAAGCGGCGAGGCTCAGGCTCGCACGGCACGCGCGGCACTCGACTGCTCCGACAAGGCCTGCCGGATGCGCCCTTCGATCTGTTCGGCCGACAGGCCCGCAATCTCTAGCTGTTCCGCCTGCGTCCCCTGCTCGATGAAGCGGTCGGGCAGTCCCAGATTCAGCACATGGGTCGCGACGCCCGCCGCATGCAGTAGCTCGTTCACCGCAGACCCGGCACCGCCGAAGACGACGTTCTCCTCGAGTGTAACGAGCAGTCGATGCTCGCCAGCCAGCTCCAGAATCGTGTCCGCGTCCAGCGGTTTCACGAAGCGCATGTTGACCAGCGTCGCACCGAGCCTTTCGGCGACCAGGCGGGCCGTCGCGAGCAGGGTTCCGAAAACCAGCAGGGCCACCTCGCCGCCCTCGATGACGCGCTCCGCGCGGCCCCAGGGCACGGTCTCGAAATCATCGCCGACGGCGGCGCCGATGCCGGCGCCGCGCGGATAACGCACCAAAGTCGGGCCCCGATGTTCGAACGCGGTCTGCAGCATCCGCCGACACTCGGCCTCGTCGGCCGGCGCCAGGATCGCGACATTGGGGATGCTGCGAGCATAGCTCAGGTCAAAACTGCCGGCGTGGGTCGCACCGTCCGCACCAACCGGCCCGGCGCGATCCACCGCAAAGGTGACGTCGAGATTCTGCAAAGCGACATCGTGCAGCAACTGGTCGTAGGCACGTTGCAGAAAGGTCGAGTAGATTGCCACCACCGGCTTGAGTCCGTCGCAGGCCATTCCGGCGGCGAAGGTCACCGCGTGCTGCTCTGCGATACCGACGTCGAAATAGCGTTGTGGGAAGCGCCGGGCAAACTCGACCAGGCCCGAACCCTCGCACATCGCGGGCGTCACGACGTTGAGGCGGGAATCGCGCGCCGCCAGGTCGCAGACCCAGTCGGAAAACACCTGCGTGAAGCTTTTGGCCGCCGACTTTTTCGCCATCTTGCCCGTCGAGGGGTTGAACGGCGTTACACCATGGTAGACACAGGGGTCACCTTCGGCCGGGGCATAGCCCCGACCCTTCTGCGTGACGACGTGCAGGAATCGCGGTCCGCGCATTGCCTTCATGTTACGCAGCGTGTTGACCAGGAGCGGCATGTCATGGCCGTCGATCGGGCCGATGTAGTTGAAGCCCAATTCCTCGAACAGCGTGCCGGGCATCACCATGCCCTTCATATGCTCCTCCCAGCGGTGTACCAGGTCCTTCATCCCGGGCAGACCGTTCAGCACGGTCTTGCCGCCTTCGCGCACCCGATTGTAGAAACCGCTGGAGAGCACCCGCGCGAGATAGTTGCTGATCGCGCCGACCGGTCGCGAGATCGACATGTCGTTGTCATTGAGCACGACCAGCAGGTCCAGATCGAGCGCGCCCGCGTGATTGAGCGCCTCGAACGCCATGCCGGCCGACAAGGCACCATCGCCGATCACCGCAATGTGTTCGCGCTGTTCTCCGGCCGCCGCCGCGGCGACCGCCATGCCCAATGCGGCACTGATCGAGGTACTCGAATGACCCGCGCCGAACGGGTCGTATGGGGACTCGTCGCGCCTCAGAAAGCCCGAGAGACCATCCTTCTGGCGCAGGGTGTGCATCCGCCCACGCCGGCCGGTCAGAATCTTGTGCGGGTAGGCCTGGTGCCCGACGTCCCAGATGAGCCGGTCGTCCGGCGTGTCGAAGATGTAGTGCAGCGCGACGGTCAGCTCCACGACACCGAGCCCGGCTGCGAGATGACCACCCGTCTGTGACACGGTGCTTACTAGAAAACGCCGTACCTCGGCGGCCAGTGCCGGCAGTTCGGCCGGTGTGAGCGCCCGCAGATCGGTCGGGGTCTGGATTTCGTCGAGCAGCGTGTAGGGGGCACCGGGCGGAGTATGGGGCATCGCGACTGACCAGAAGGAATTCAATCTGTTATTGTAACGCACCGAACCCGAACGCAAAGACAGACCCTGACACCAGGGCCCTGAGCGACGGCTGAATAGCCTTGAATTCCTCACTGATGACCCTGCGGACTGATGCCCCGTGGGTCTATCGGGCAACCAGGCTGTCACCCACGCTCAGGCCGTATGTCGCACTCCGCCCTTAACACTGCGCGCGTTTCGGGCGTATCGCACGGAACCTATGCCATGAATGCCGCACCGAAGGCTCGCCCACAACGCTCAAGAAGCCGACTTTTTTGGGAAATAGCGAGCACGATCGAAGACGTTAGCGCATCTCAGGCCTTGCGTTACCGCGTCTTCGCCGAAGAGATGGGGGCCCGACTGGCGGGCCATACGGCAGGACGCGACCAGGACCACTACGACGAGCACTGCCATCACCTGCTGGTGCGCGACCGCGACAGCGGGCGCGTCGTGGGGTCGACCCGCCTGCTGAGCGATGCCGGAGCGCGCCGGGCCGGTGGTTTCTATTCCCAGGGCGAGTTCGATCTGCACCCGCTGCTCGCGTTGCCAGGCCGGCGGCTCGAAGTAGGTCGCACCTGCATCGACCCGAACCACCGCCAGGGCGCTGCGATTGCGGTGCTGTGGGCGGGGCTGGGCGAGTTCGTGAAGACCCACCGGATCGACTGGCTGTTCGGCTGCGCGAGCATCGAGATGGCGGACGGCGGCGTGGTCGCGCGCGCGATCATGAACCGTGTGCGGCAACATGCGATGACCGAACCGGCCTGCCGGGTGACGCCGAAGAAACCGCTACCCTCACAACCGCCCGGCACCTGGGACAACGTCTCGGCACCGCTGCCACCGCTGCTCAAGGCGTATTTCCGCCTGGGTGCGAAGGCCTGCGGTGAAGCCTGCCATGATCCGCACTTCGATTGTGCCGACATCCTGGTGCTGGTGAACGTGCACGAGATCGATGCCGCGTACTCGCGGCACTTTCTGGGTCGAGACCGGGGGGCGGACTGACACATGCGGTGGTATCGGGTCACGCGGCGTCTCCTGCTGCTGGCGCTGCACGTGCTGCTCGGCGCGCTGCTCGCGCCGCTGATCCTGACCCGGCACGCCGGCGGGCCGTCGCGCACCCACCCCCACGTGACCGGCTGGTGGCACAACCGCCTGGCGGACATTCTCGATCTGCGCATCACGTTG